>SKKS01000241.1 GCA_007123625.1 Paracoccaceae bacterium | reverse complement strand
GGGGCACGGACCCGCGGGGGCCGCGCGGCAGGCCGCACCCGCTTGATCAGGGGCGCCAGGTCAGGAAATTGCGGATGATCGCCAGTCCGTTGGCCTGACTTTTCTCGGGGTGGAACTGCGTGCCGATGATATTGTCGCGCCCCACGATCGCGGTGATCGGCCCGCCATAGTCCACATGCGCCAGCAGATGCGCCGGGTCCGCCACCCGGAAGTGATAGGAATGCACGAAATAGGCATGATCGCCGGTCGCAAGCCCGTCCAGCACCGGATGCGCGCGGTCGATGACCAGATCATTCCACCCCATGTGCGGCACCTTCAGCGCCGGATCATCGGGCGCGATTCGCACCACCTCGCCGCCGATCCAGTCCAGCCCGGGCGCCTCGCGGTATTCGCGCCCTACACGGGCCAGCATCTGCATGCCCACGCAAATGCCCATGAACGGCACGGCGCGGATCATTACCGCCTCGGTCAGCGCCTCGACCATCCCCGGCACGGCATCGAGGGCGGCGCGGCAGGCCGGGTAGGCCCCGTCGCCGGGCAGCACCACGCGGTCGGCGCGGGCCACATCCTCGGCGCGGCTGCTCACCAGAACATCGCCGCCGCCCACTTCCGCTGACATGCGCTCGAACGCTTTCTGCGCCGAATGCAGGTTGCCGCTGTCGTAATCCACCAGAACCGTCAGCATCGCTCAGAGCGTTCCCTTGGTCGACGGGATCGCATCGCCCTTGCGCGGATCCGCCTCGACCGCCATGCGCAGCGCGCGCGCCACCGCCTTGAAGGTCGCCTCGGCAATGTGGTGGCTGTTGATCCCGTGCACCCGATCCAGATGCAGGGTGATCCCGCCATGGGTGGCCAGCGCCTGAAAGAACTCGCGCACCAGTTCGGTGTCGAACGCGCCGATCTTCGCTGTGAGGAAGTCCACGTTCCATACCAGAAACGCCCGCCCCGAAAGGTCCAGCGCGCACCGCACCTGCGTGTCGTCCATCGCCAACGCGCATTCGCCATAGCGCCGGATGCCGCGCTTGTCGCCCAGCGCCCGGGCCAGCGCCTGCCCCAGCGCGATGCCGCAATCCTCGACCGTGTGATGATCGTCGATATGCAGATCGCCCGATGCCCGCAGCGTGATGTCGATCAGCGAATGACGCGCCAGCTGGTCCAGCATATGATCGAAGAATCCCACGCCAGTGTCGCAATCATACTGCCCGGTGCCGTCCAGATCGACGCTTGCGGTAATTTCGGTCTCGGCGGTCTTGCGGGAAATGCTGGCTGTACGCATGGGTGGGGCTCCGCAGTCAGGGGTCGCGCGCCGGTATAGGCCAGCACACCGACCAAGGGAAGGGCCGAGGACGCGCGCAACAGCGCCGGGGCGTGTGGCGGGGCAAGTCTGCACTTGCACGATGCGCTGTGCTGTGCTCTCGTACTGGTTGAGCGGCGCGCGAACGTCCGGGAACGGAGGGCCTATGCACAAGCAACTGATCGTTGTGGTGCACGGTGTCGGCGTGCGCGAGGCGGGCGTGTCCACCGACATGCTGTCAACCGCGCTGGAACCGCCGCACCCCGAGTCCCCCGCAGCGGCAATCGAACCAGCCCGGCCCCGCTTCCGGGCCGTCACCAGCGACGATTTTCACCTTCGCGAACACCCGCGCCATGATCGCGGCGGCAAGGCGCAGGTCTTTCCAGCGCGCTTGCGCCGGTTTCGCGAAGTGACCGATGGTCCCGGGCAGCCCCGCGAGCGTCTGATCGCCGATTTCTTCTGGGGTGACATTGCCGAACCGCGTGGCGGGGCGCCGGGGATGGTGCTGGGGTTCTTTCGCATTGCCATGGGGCTGGGCCATGCGATCCGGGAAAACGCCCGCGCCGTGTTTCCCGAACCCTTCGGAACGGACCGGATGCTGCGCAACGCGGCGACGGGGGCGGTGCTGACCCTGCACGGGCCGGTGATCGCGCTGAACATTGTGCTGCTTGCGGGGCTGGTGCTGAACTGGCTGTTCACCAGCGCGGGCTGGTCCGAGGCGGCGGTCGTCTGGTGGCTGGCCATCGCCGTGACGGCGGGCGGGTACCTTGTCCTTCGCTGGTCGCATGCATTCCTGACCCGGCACATGGCCGGGTGGCTGATGCTGGCGGGGGTGCTGGTGCTGGGCATGTATCTGGCCGCACCACCGCCCGGACCCAGCGACACCCCGGCGCAGGGCAGCTTCGACTGGTTCCTGATCGACCGCAGTTGCGCGCTCTTTGCCGACCCCACGGCACGAGGATCTGCGGAAGCGGCAGACCCGACGCCCGACGCGGACTGCCGCGACGGATACACGGGCGTGTTCCTGATCGGCCTGCGGCTGTATGCGGCGCTGATCGCGGCGCTGATGGTCGCGATCGGGCTGATCGTTGTGGTGGCGGCGGGGTCGTTCTGGCGCTGGACACAGGGGCGGCGGGCGGGTGTAGTCGATGTGACCGTGCCCGCGCTGGGGCTGATGCTGCTGCTGTGGTTCCTGCTGATTTCGGCCATCTGGGGCAGTGTGGGCTACCTTGGGCCGGACATCATCCCCGAAGCCGCGCACGTCACGTCGGCCCTGCGCGGGCTACTTCCGGCGGTGCTGGCGCTTGGTCTTCTGGTGTTTGCGGCCATCCGCGTAAGCGTGATCAAACGTGCGCTGGGCCGGGGCTTCGACCCGGCGCGCTACATGGATGACCCCGACACGTTGGCCGAGAAATACCGGCTGATCTTCTGCCGCTGGATGTTGACCGCGTTGGCGCTGTTCCTGATCCTGCTGACAGGAATCGGACTGCACGCGCTCCGCCCGGACATGGTCCAGTTTTCCGAATGGTTGCGCGCGCTTCTTGCCGACGCGACCCAGCCGGTGCTCGCCGCCGTCGCTATGATCGGCGTTGCTCTTGTCACTACGTTTCGCACCGCCTTTGCCGCAGGGCTTGGCATCGCCACCGACGTTCTGGCCTGGCTCAACGATTATTCCTGGAACTCGCGCGCGCCGGTGCGCGACCGGCAAGGCGACATCCGCGAACGGGGCCATCACACCCGCACCTGGATCGAACGCGCGCTGGGTCTGCGCACCGACCCGCCGGGCGACTTCACCCCGCGCGGCTACTGGCTGCGCCGCCGCATCCGCGAGCGCATGAACGTGCTCATGAATCAGCTGATCGACGACGAGGCACCGAACGAGATCATCCTTGTCTCACATTCGCAGGGTACGGTGATCGCGCTCGAGGTGCTGGCCTCCGAAGCCGCAGGCTGGCGCGAACGATTAGGCACCGATACCCCCATCAGGCTGATCACGATGGGTTCGCCCTATACCCACCTTTACAACCACTATTTCCCCGCCAGTTTCCCACCGCCGCACGAACGCAAGGTCTGGCGCCGCCGTGGCACCGTGCCTGCGGCCGTGCTGGACGACTGGGTGAACATCTTTCGCGTGGATGACTTCGTGGGCACCCATATCGACGCCCTACGCCATCATGCGACACCGCCCGCAACAAACTGGCCCCGCGAGATCCCGCTTCCTGCGGGTGGGCACACCAACTACTGGACCGACCGGAACGTGGCGGGCCACCTGCGGCACGAACTTGCGCGCTAAGCGCGCCTTTCCCTTGCCGGGACGCGGGGCCACGGCTAGCCTGAGCGCATCCTTGCCGTAACGGAGCTTTCATGACCATCCACATCGGCGCCCAGCCGGGCCAGATCGCCGAAACCGTGCTGATGCCGGGCGACCCCTATCGCGCGCGCTGGGCCGCGCAGACCTTCCTGCAGGGCGCCGAACTGGTGAACGAGGTGCGCGGGATGCTGGCCTATACCGGCACATGGAAGGGCAACCGCGTGACCATCCACGGGTCGGGCATGGGGATGGCGTCGATGTCGATCTATGCCAACGAACTGATCCGCGACTATGGCGCGAAAACTCTGATCCGCATCGGATCCGCCGGAGCGATGCAAACGCATGTGCAGCTCCGCGATCTGGTGCTGGCCATGACCGCCAGCACCCTGTCCACCCCGTCAAGCGGGATCCTGCGCGAGGTGAACCTGGCCCCCTGCGCAGACTGGGGCCTGTTGCGCGCGGCGGCGACGGCGGCGGAATCCCGTGGCGTGCGCGCCCATGTCGGCGGCATCTATTCGTCCGACGTGTTCTATGACGAACGCCCCGACCTGAACGAGATCATGACCCGCCACGGCGTGCTTGCCGTCGAAATGGAGGCCGCCGAGCTGTATCTGGTCGCCGCCCGCCACAAGGTGCGCGCGCTTGCGGTCCTGACGATTTCGGACCACCTTCTGACCGGCGCAGCCCTGCCCGCGTCCGAGCGCGAACAGAGCTTCGGCGATATGGTGGAAACCGCGCTTCAGGCCGCTTTCGCCTGAATGCGGACGCGATTGCAGACTCCGCCGATCACCACGTCCGGCCTGTCACCGCGCCCTGCCTGTGCGCAGCACAGGCAGGGCGCCCGGGGCGTGCAAGGGCAGGCGGGTGGGCACGGCCCGAGGGCGCTTTGACCGCAGCACAGTCTCCCGCGCACCCCGGATCGCGCGCAATGCGGAAGCAGCCTCAGACCAGAAACATCTCGACCAGCACCCAGATGATCAGCAGATAACTCAGCGACTTGACCGCAAAGGCCACGCGGCGCGTCATCGGCACCGGCCCCACGCCCGCGTCGCGAGCATGGCCCAGGTCGATCATGTAGCGTCCCCAGCGCCCGAACGGCTGGTCAGGATAGCGGCTGGCGGGCTGGAACAGCGGCACATCGGGGCATTTCAGCAGCACCAGCAACCCCAGCCCCGCCGTAAACCCACCCAGATGCGCCCAGAAGGCCACCAGCATCTCGGGGTCGTCCGCAGGTAAAAGCACCGCCAGCAGATCAAACCCCACATGCAGCCCCACGAACAGGCTGGCGGGGATCACGATGGGCAGCCGGAACGCCAGCAGCACCAGCACGCGCGCGCGCGGGTGCAACAACAGATACGCCCCCATCACACCCGCGATGGCCCCGCTGGCGCCTACAACCGGCACACCGGGCGACGCCCCCAGCAGTGCCTCGGCGAGCCCGCCCGCCACGCCTGCCAGCACAAAGAACAGCAGGTAGCGCAGATGGCCCATGGCATCCTCGATATTGTCGCCAAAGACCCAGAGCACCAGCATGTTACCGCCCAGATGCAACAGGCTTGCGTGCAGGAAATTGTAGCTGACCAGCGTGAACAGCACCGACCCCACATCCACCTGCGCGGGCGCCAGCGCGACCAGATGCAGCTCGGCCGGGGTCAGGCCATAGTCGCGATAGGACGGATTGACGAAGAACAGCACGATGCAGAACGCGATCAGCCCCCAGTTTACCCAAGGTCGCCGGATGTGATGGGTCGGATTGCTGTCGCCCAGAACCAGAAGCATGCCTGAAATCCCTATTGCGAAAACCTGTGCGCACCGAGGCTGTAAAAATCGTCTGTGCCCCGGCGCACCTTGTCAGTCCGCCCCCTCCGCGACCGGCGGCAGATCGAACACCTGACCGGGAAAGATCAGGTCAGGGTTGCGGATCTGGTCGCGGTTGGCCTCGAATATCTGCACATACAGGATCCCGCGCCCATAGGTCTCGCGCGAGATACCCCAGAGCGTGTTGCCCGGCTGCACGGTCAGCGCGGTGACGGGGCGTCCGGCCACGACCTCGGGCGCCTCGCGCTGGAACGGGGTTTCGAAACGGGACCGGACGCCGTTTTCGTCCGAAAGTTCGTCCACGCGCAGGGTATAGACGCCCTGATCGACCTCGGGCAGCGCGGCGCGCCAGTTGCCATCAGGCGCGGTGCGCGCACGCGCGACGGGGCGGTTGTCCAGATAGATCAGCACATCGGCATCCGCGCGCGGCGCGCGGCCCGCGATCTGCACCTCGCCCTCGGGGCCATAGCTGATGGTGTCGACCAGCACGTTCTCGGCCAGTTCGGGGGTCGTCGGCAGTGCAGGGCGCTGGAGGATCTCGACCGTGCCACCGCCCCCGATCCGCATGGCGGGCGGCAGGGCGGGCGGAACCGGTGCATCCGAAATGCCCGTATCCGAGGTGATCGCGTCGCCCGCGGCCTCGGCCAGTGGTTGCGACGGCGCGGGCGGCGACAGGGTCTGTGGCGCGACATCCGGCGCGGGGGCGGCAGTGTCTACCGCCTCCGGGGTTTCGGCGGCGCCAGCCCCCGGCGGATCGGCGGGCAATGGCAGCGGCGGCATTGCCGCCTCCTGCCCGGCTGCGGGCGCCGCGGCGATGGTGTCAGCGTCGGTGTCGGCAAACACGCCGGGCGTTTCGGCCGCCTCAGGGACTTCTGAGGGTACGGTCGGGCTTGGATCGGTGCGCGCGGCGGGCGCAGGGGTACCCGGTGCGTCAGCGGACGGGTCCGCTTCGGTCATGGGTGCAGGCGGCTCGGTTTCGCTTTCGGGCGCCACTTCCAGCTCCCGGGCGGCGGCGTCAGGGGCATCCGGCGTCGATGTGGTGACCTCGGGCCCGGATACTGCGGGGGCGGGCGCCGCAGGCGCGCTATCCGGCGTCGATTCAGACTCTGGCATCCGGTCAGCTTCGGGCGCGCGCTCGGCTTCAGGCGTTGGGTCAGCTTCAGGCGTTGGGTCGGCTTCACTCGCTTGCGCATCCGCCGTTGGGGCATCTATCGGCGGGGTTTCGTCAGCATCAGGCGCAAGGGCCTCGGGCGCGGTGTCGGCCTGCGCCTCGGACGGCGTCGGGTCCGCGACGATGTCGCCCGCCACATCCACGGGATCGGGTTCCAGCGCAGCCATCTCCATCGGCGCTCTCGGGTCCGCCACCGGCGCCAGAAGAACACTGTCCTCGGACAGGATACGCCGCCCGTCGGCCAGTTCCATTTCCAGCGCCAGAAGGCGCGCCTCGGGCCAGGGCGCCAACTGGAAGATCACCGCGAAATCGCCTTGCGCGTCGGTTTCGGTGCGCGCGGCAAATTCGGCATCGACCAGCACCGCGATCGGGGTCACAGGCACACCATGCCCGGCAAGCACAACCAACCCGGAATCGTCCAGCCGCAAGCTGCCGATACGCGGCGGATCTACCGTGGCCAGAGCATCGGTCTCGCTTTCGGGCACAGGTTCGAGCACAGGTTCGGGCGCCGACTCGGGCTGGGCTTCGACGCTGTCGGCGGCGGGATCACCCACCGGGCCAGCAGACGGGATGGAGCCCGGCTCCGGTGTGACGGCCGCGTCGTCAGCGGGCGCTTCAACCGGTACCTCGGGTTCCGAATCCGGCTGGCGCATGTACGCGAATGCCAGGAGCGCGCCTGCCACCAAGACAACCGCCACCGCAGCGCCGACCAGTCCTGACCCAGCCCGCATGCGTACCGCCTTTCCCTTCGCCCCAAGCGCAGACCCTGCCGCAGACCGTACCCTTGTGACACATTAACTTCACCGCTATCACTGCGCAAAATGAAAAGCTCTACAAGGACTGGTGGACATGGTGCTTTCAATTCGCTCTGTTTGTGTCTTTTGCGGCGCACGTCCGGGGCGCGATCCGGCCCACCTTGAAGCCGCGCAGGCGGTCGGGACGCTTCTGGCCCGGCGCGGCTGGCGGCTGGTCTACGGCGCGGGCGATCTGGGGCTGATGGGGGCCACAGCGCGGGCGGCCATGGCGGCGGGCGGGGCAACCTTCGGGGTCATCCCCCGGCACCTGATGGGGCAGGAGGACGCCCGGCGCGACCTGTCCACACTGGTGATCACCGAGACCATGCACGAACGCAAGAAGGTGATGTTCGCCAATTCCGACGCGATGGTGGTACTGCCCGGCGGCGCGGGCACGCTCGACGAATTCTTCGAGGTCCTGACCTGGCGCCAGCTGGGCCTGCACACCCGTCCGATCCTGCTTGTGGACAGCGGCGGCTACTGGCAACCGCTGACCGCGCTGATCGATCACCTGATTGCCCAGGGTTTCGCCGATCCGTCCCTGCGCGGATTCTTCGAGGTCGTGGCCGACGCGGCAGCGCTTGAAGCCGCGCTGGCCCGCACACTCGGTGCGAACCCTTCACCGGCGCAGGCGACCCACAGCGGCCCGGCACCTGTCGCGCCCTGAGCGGCGCCCCCAAGCGGCCAGCCCCGACACATCCCCTGTTCCCCAGCCCTGCGCCCGCGCAGGGCAGCGCCCGCGAGGCGT
>SKKS01000126.1 GCA_007123625.1 Paracoccaceae bacterium | reverse complement strand
GTCCAGATCAACGGGCCGGACTGGGACGTGCACGCGCCCTTTGGCGGCTACAAGCAATCGGGCAACGGGCGCGAATATGCCGATTGGGCGATTCATGACTTTTGCGAGGTCAAGGCGCTGGTTGGTTACGGCGAAGACTGAAGATCGCCCGTTAGGGGTCTGAAAAATAATACTTAATGAAAGGAAAGCCGGTGCATTACGGATACATCGGGCTGGGCAATCTGGGCGGGCATTGCGCGGCGCGGCTGGCGCAGGCGGGGTTCAAACTGAGCGTCAACGATCTGGCCCACACCGCCGCCGCGCCCTGTCTGGCGCTTGGGGCGGCGTGGGCCGCCAGCCCCGAGGAAGTGGCTGGCGGCGTCGATCATGTGATCACCTGCCTGCCGTCGCCGCAGGTGACCGCGCAGGTGCTGGACCGCATCCTGCCGCAGATGCGTCCGGATGCGACATGGATCGAAATGTCCACGCTGGGGCGCGACGATGTGCTGGCCTTTGCCGAACGTGCGCGCGCCCATGGCGTGCGGATGCTGGAGCTTCCGGTGACGGGGGGCGTGCACCTTGCCGCGCGCGGCGAGATCACCATGCTGCCCGGCGGCGATGCCGATCTGGTGGCGCTGCACATGCCCGCGCTCGAAGCGATGGGCAACCGCGTCTTTCACATCGGGCCACTGGGGTCTGCGTCGATCATCAAGGTGATCACCAACATGCTGGCCTTCATCCATCTGAAAGCTTGCGCCGAGGCGTTGATGCTGGCGCGGCGCGGCGGGCTGGATCTGGCGCAGGCCTGGGCGGCGATACAGGCGTCGTCGGGCAACTCCTTCGTGCATGAAACCGAAGGCGCGCTGATCCTCAACGGGTCTTACGATATCGGCTTCAACATTGATCTGGCACTCAAGGATCTGGGCTTCGCGCTGGATTTCGGGCGCGAATTCGGGGTGCCGCTGGATCTGGCGGCGGCGACGGAACAGACTTATGTGGCGGCGCGCGCAGCCTATGGGGGCGTGGCACAGTCGCCGATGATCGCGCGGCTGCTCGAGGATCTGCTGTCCACGGACTTGCGCGCATCGGGGTTTCCGGCGCGGCTTGAATGATGCATCTGGCGCTGATGATTTTTCAGCGTCTCATTTTTGCGACACGCTTATGTCGTTTTCTGGCGGACATGGTGTTGCATCGGCCCTAGTCTGATAGGCGCGTTGCGGTGGCAGTCCCCGGCCTCGCCGGGGCGATTCCATTTCTGCCAATGCACGCCGCCCATGCGGCGATCTGGCCTGCATCCGGCATGCCGCGCCAACGGCGCACCAACCGCCGCAGAGCGGTAGCAACACTGGAACGAGGGAAACCGATGACAGATGATCCAACCGGACACCCACCGCCCGTCGAAGACCTGGAAGTCCCGGAAGACGGCGCGGAGCCGATCCCCGCGCCTGAAGGTGAAACCGAACTGATCGAAACCGACTATGAAATCGGGCAGGACAACATCGCGCGCAGCTGGACGCTGGAATTCGACATTCACCACACGGTCTTTACCGTCTCGGCGCTGGGGGTGGTGGCGTTCACGTTCCTGACGCTGGCGTTCCAGAACGAAGCCGAGCCGCTGTTCACCTCGCTGCGTGACTGGCTGACCGGCAATCTGGACTGGTTCTTCATCCTTTCGGGCAATGTATTCGTGATCCTGTGCCTGTTCCTGATCGTGTCGCCACTGGGCAAGATCCGGCTCGGCGGCCCGGACGCGACGCCCGATTTCGGCTATGTTGGCTGGTTTGCCATGCTGTTTGCGGCGGGTATGGGCATCGGGCTGATGTTCTTCGGCGTGTCCGAACCAATGTCGCATTTCGACGCGGCCTTTGCCGGAACCTCGGTCGACGAAACCGGTGCGCGCACCGACTGGGCGCCGCTGGGCGGGGCCGAGGGCGATACCACCGCGGCAGTGCGGCTGGGCATGGCGGCAACGATCTTTCACTGGGGACTGCACCCTTGGGCGATCTATGCGGTGGTGGCGCTGTCGCTGGCGCTGTTTTCGTACAACAAGGGGCTGCCGCTGACGCTGCGCTCGGCGTTTTATCCGATCCTTGGGGACCGGGTCTGGGGCTGGCCGGGGCATGTCATCGACATTCTGGCGGTGCTGGCGACCGTTTTCGGGCTGGCGACATCGCTGGGGATCGGGGCGCAACAGGGGGCGGCGGGGCTGGACTTCCTGTTCGGGGTCGGCACCAGCAACACCACGTTGATCGTGCTCATCATCGTCATCACTGCGATTGCCATCGGCTCGATCATTCGCGGGCTTGAAGGTGGGGTGAAGCGGCTGTCGGAGTTCAACATGATCCTGGCGGCGCTGCTGCTGGTGTTCATCATCGCCTTTGGGCCGACGCTGGATATCCTGTCCGGGTTCTTCATCAATCTGGGCGCCTATGGTCAGAACCTGCTGCCGCTGTCGATGCCCTTCGGGCGCGAGGATGCGAACTTCGCCCAAGGCTGGACCGCGTTCTACTGGGCGTGGTGGATCAGCTGGTCCCCGTTTGTCGGCATGTTCATCGCGCGGGTCAGCCGGGGCCGCACGGTGCGTGAATTCCTGCTGGCGGTGCTGATCGTACCGACGCTGCTTTCGGTGCTGTGGATGACATCGCTGGGCGGTACGGCAATCAGCCAGGTGCTGAACGACGGCTTTACCGGCGTGCAGGACGCGGCGCTGGAACTGAAGCTGTTCGAGATGCTGACGCAACTGCCGCTGACGGCGATCACCTCGTTCGTGGGGATCACGCTGGTGCTGGTGTTCTTCATCACCTCGTCCGACTCGGGGTCGCTGGTGATCGACACCATCGCCGCCGGGGGCAAGACCAACGCGCCGGTGATCCAGCGCATCTTCTGGGCCAGCTTTGAGGGTCTGGTGGCGATTGCGCTGCTGCTGGGCGGCGGGCTGGTGGCGCTGCAGGCTATGGCGGTGTCCACGGGGCTGCCGTTCACGCTGGTGCTGCTGGTGTCGTGCTACGCGCTCGTGCGCGGGTTGATGAACGAACCGCGCTAGCACAGGTGCGGCAGCGGGGTGCGGACCCCGCCGCCGCCATCCGTTGGTCAGCCTTCGGTGGTGGAATCGTCGAAGGCGTCGATTGCCTCCACGGCCTCGGCCGCGGTTTCGACGAAGCGGAACAGGTCCAGATCCGACGCGCTGATGGTCCCCGCGTCGACCAGCGCCTGCCAGTTGATGACGTTTTCCCAGAATTCACGCCCGAACAGCAGGAACGGGATCGGACGCATCCGCTGCGTCTGGATCAGGGTGAGAGATTCGAACAATTCGTCCAGCGTACCGAATCCGCCGGGAAACACCGTGATCGCCTTGGCCCGCATGAGGAAGTGCATCTTGCGGATCGCGAAGTAGTGGAAATTGAAGCTCAGGTCCGGGGTGACGTATTCGTTCGGCGCCTGTTCATGCGGCAGCACGATGTTCAGCCCGATTGAAATGCCGCCCGCTTCGGCCGCGCCGCGGTTTCCGGCCTCCATCACGCCGGGTCCGCCGCCGGTGACGATCACGTTTTCCTGCCCGTAGCTGCGTGCCGAGCGTTCGGTCATCAGGCGCGCGAACTGCCGCGCCTCGACATAGTAGCGCGAGAGTGCGGCCATGGTGGGCGTGGGGGCGGTTGCGGCGTCTTCGGGCGGGCGGATGCGGGCGCCGCCGAACATGACAACGGTCGAGCGGATGTTGCGCTCGGTCATCAGCAGATCGGGTTTGAGCAGCTCCAGCTGCAACCGCACGGGGCGCAATTCGTCGCGCAGGATGAAGTCGGGATCATGGAACGCCAGCCTGTAGGCCGGGTGCCGGCTTTGCGGCGTGTCCACGATTTCCTGCGCGTGGCGTGCGTCTTCGCCTGCATCGGGGAAGGGGCGGAAATGATCGTCCTTGCTCAAGCGAACCTCGTGGAGTTGGGGCAGCCGCGGGTTGCGGCGTTGCGCGGACCGGGCGGCAAGGCTATAGCCTGCGCGAACGATGCACCACCCCGCAGCGGAGATTGCAATGACCGAAGCGCCGAACACCCGTGACCTGGAAGCCGCCATCGAGGCTGCCTGGGACGCTCGCGACACCATCACCCCCGAAACCGGCGGCAAGACGCGCCGCGCCATCGAAGCCACGCTGGACGCACTGGACAGCGGCGCTCTGCGCGTGGCCGAACGGCAGGACAACGGCGACTGGCATGTAAACCAGTGGGCCAAGAAGGCGGTGCTGCTGGGCTTCCGGTTGAAGGACATGGAGCCCCAATCCGGCGGCCCGCAGGGCGCCGGCTGGTGGGACAAGGTGGACAGCAAGTTCAAGGGTTGGGACGAAAACCGCTGGAAGGCCGCAGGCTTCAGGGCGGTGCCCAGTTGCGTTGTGCGCAAGTCGGCCTATATCGCGCCCGGCGTGGTACTGATGCCCAGCTTCGTCAATCTCGGCGCCCATGTCGACAGCGGCACGATGGTGGACACCTGGGCCACCGTCGGTTCCTGCGCGCAGATCGGAAAGAACGTCCACCTTTCGGGCGGGGTAGGCATCGGCGGGGTGCTGGAGCCCATGCAGGCCGGCCCCACGATCATCGAGGACAACTGCTTCATCGGCGCCCGTTCCGAGGTCGTGGAGGGCGTGATCGTGCGCGAGGGCTCGGTGCTTGGCATGGGTGTGTTCATCGGCCAGTCCACAAAGATTGTGGACCGCGCCACCGGGCAGGTCATGTATGGCGAGGTGCCGGCGGGTTCGGTCGTGGTGGCGGGCTCGATGCCCTCGACCGGCGGGGTGCATCTGTATTGCGCGGTGATCGTCAAGAAGGTGGATGCGCAGACCCGCTCCAAGACCTCGATCAACGAGCTGTTGCGGGACTGATGGCGGGCCGCGCCTTGTTGCGGGCATGGTAGCCCGGAATCTGGTCACGGCGCCGGTCTGGATCGGGCAGGCGCTGCGCCTGGCACTGACCGCGCCGCGCCTGCCCGAGGCCACGGGGCCACGGGCAGGCCGGGTGGGCGCGGGGAAGCTGCGGCTGCTGATCCTGGGTGACAGCTCCGCCGCGGGCGTGGGCGTGGCCCGGCAGGAGGAGGCGCTGGCCGGGCGGCTGGTGGCCGAACTGGCGGATACTGAGCCCGACTGGCGTCTTGAAGCAAAAAGCGGCGCAACCACGGCTGCGGCGCTGCGTTGGGCCGAGACACTTCCGGAGGGGCGGTACGATGCAGCGGTGCTGGCGCTGGGCGTCAATGACGTGACCCGTGCGGTGCCGCTGGCACGCTGGTTGGCCCGGCAGCGCGCACTGGCGGCGGTGCTGCGGAGCCGGTTCGGCGTGCAGCGGCTCTACCTGTCCGGCGTGCCACCGATGGGCGCCTTTCCGGCGCTGCCTCAGCCGTTGCGGGCGGTGCTGGGGCAGAGGGCAGAGCGGTTTGATGCCGCGCTGCGCCTGCTGGCGGCGGAACTGCCTGCCGCGCGGCATCTGCCTTTCGATCCCGCTTTGCTGAACCCCGGCATGATGGCCGCCGATGGCTATCATCCGGGCCCCGAGATCTACCGGCTCTGGGCGGCGGAACTGGCGCGGCTGATCAGAACCGATTTTCAACATCTTGCAGGCAAGGGACAGGTGACATGAACAATGCGGGAAAGCGCCCGCAGCAGGTGCATACGCTGCTTGTGCAGGTCGGCCGCAAACCCGGTGACGGCCTGCCCGAAGGGGCGACTGGCGCCGGGTTGCTGGTTTATGCCAGCGGCGTCGACGAGGCCGAGGCGGTGCGCGAGACCGTGGCGCTGCTGACGACGGCCGAGATGAACCCGCTGGACGTGTCCGGCTATGGCACGCTGAAGGAACGTCTGGCCGCTGGTGAGACCGTAAGCCCCGAGGAGCGCGCGCTGATGCAGCGCGCGCTTGACGAGAATGCGGTGATCGTGGCCCAGGTCACGCCATTCGAGGATTGAGCTGCTCAGCGGCTTCGGCGTGGGGCCGGATGGGCAATATTGCCCGTCCTGCGGCTCAGCGGTCCTCGACCTCGACATAGCCGCGCATCGGCGCGCCGATATAGCGTTGCCGCGGGCGGCCGATCTTCTGCTCGCTATCGCCCAGCATCTCCTTCCACTGCGCCACCCAGCCCACGGTGCGCGAGAGCGCGAAGATCGGGGTGAACATCGCGGTTGGAAAGCCCATCGCCTCGAGGATGATGCCGGAATAGAAGTCGACATTCGGATAGAGCTTCTTCGAGACGAAATACTCGTCTTCCAGTGCGATACGCTCCAGTTCCTTGGCGACCTTCAGCGTCTCGTTGTCCTGGATGCCCAGAAGGCCCAGCACTTCATCTGCCGATTCCTTCATCACCTTGGCACGCGGGTCGAAGTTCTTGTAGACCCGGTGGCCAAAGCCCATCAGCCGGAAGGGATCGTCCTTGTCCTTGGCGCGCCTGATGAACTCGGGGATGCGGTCCACCGTCCCGATCTCGCGCAGCATCTCCAGGCAGGCCTGGTTGGCGCCGCCATGCGCCGGCCCCCACAGGCAGGCGATTCCGGCCGCGATGCAGGCAAACGGGTTGGCGCCGGACGAGCCCGCCAGCCTCACCGTGCTGGTCGAGGCGTTCTGCTCATGGTCGGCATGCAGCATCATGATCCGGTCCATGGCACGGGCCAGGATCGGGTCCACCACATATTCCTCGGCCGGGACCGAAAAGCACATGTGCAGGAAATTACCGGCGTAATCGAGGCTGTTCCTCGGATACACGAAGGGCTGGCCGATCGAATACTTGTAGGCCATCGCCGCGATCGTGGGCAGCTTGGCGATCAGCCGGATCGCCGCCACCTCGCGCTGCCAGGGGTCATTGATATCGGTGCTGTCGTGGTAGAAGGCCGACATCGCGCCGACCACGCCGACCATCGTTGCCATGGGATGCGCATCGCGGCGGAAGCCGCGGAAGAAGTTGTGCATCTGTTCATGCACCATGGTGTGCCGGGTCACCCGGGTCTCGAAGTCCAGCATCTGCTGGGCGTCAGGCAGTTCTCCGTAGAGCAGCAGGTAGCAGACCTCGAGATGGTGGGACTTCTCGGCCAGCTGCTCGATCGGATAGCCGCGGTACAGCAACTCGCCCTTGTCGCCGTCGATATAGGTGATCGACGAGGAACAGGCCGCGGTCGAGGTGAAACCGGGGTCATAGGTGAAGACATCACCCTCGGCGTAGAGTTTCCGGATATCAAGCACATCGGGGCCGACGCTGGGGGAATGGACCGGCAGGTCGATCACCTTGTCGCCGAATTCCAGTCTGGCCGTGCGGTTCTTCGTCGGGTCTGCCATCGGTTCCCTCTCCTTGCCCTGCGGCTTCGGTTCGTGCCCTCGGGGGGGCGTCATTCCGTTTGCGGCGCGCCCGCCTCGGCCAGACGCGCCAGGGTCTCTTCGCGACCCAGCACCAGCATCATGTCGAATACGCTAGGCGACACCATGCGACCGGCAAGCGCGGCGCGCAATGGTTGGGCCAGCTTGCCCAGGCCCAACCCCTGCGCCTCGGCCATTGCGGTGACGATGGCTTCGAGTCTCTCGCGGCTCCAGCTAGCAGTTTGCAGCTGCGGCGTCAATTCTCTCAGTATACCACGGGATACATCCGTCAGGGCCGCAGCCGCTTTCGGGTCTGGTTGCAACGGCCGGCTGGTCAGAACGAAATGCGCCTTTTCAACGATTTGACCGATGTTCCGGGCGCGGTCCCGAACCAGAGGCATGGCCGCCAGCAACCCCGCGCGCCGGCGCTCGTCCAGCGTGGGCGCACCGGTTTCTGCCAGCCAGTCCTCCACGTGATGCAGCGCTGCGGCATCGCTCATGGCCGAGAAATGCAATCCCGCCAGATGTTCCAGCTTCTTCATGTCCAGCCGCGCCGGGGACCGCCCGATCCCGCCCAGATCGAACCAGGCGCGGGCCTGATCATCGGTAAAGAACTCGTCGTCTCCATGGCTCCAGCCCAACCGGGCCAGATAGTTGCGCAGCGCCGCGGGCGGGTAGCCCATGGCGCGATACTCCTCCACGCCCAGCGCACCGTGGCGCTTGGACAGCTTCTTTCCATCCGCGCCGTGGATCAGCGGGATATGGGCCCAGACCGGCTCCGCCCAGTCCATTGCCCGGTAGATCTGGGCCTGGCGCGCGGCATTGTTCAGGTGATCGTCCCCGCGGATGACATGCGTGACCCCCATGTCGTGATCGTCGACGACCACCGCCAGCATGTAGGTC
>SKKS01000029.1 GCA_007123625.1 Paracoccaceae bacterium | reverse complement strand
CCGTTCGATAGCCCCGTGCGATAACGTTTTAATTGACATCAAAGGCGCTCTCTGGCTTCATCTTTTGATAGTCAGGGAGAGTTTCGATGTCAGACTCAGCGCGCAAGTTCCTCAAGCGCAATCGTCCCCCCCGCGTCAACATTTCCTACGAAGACCCTTATGAAAGCGAGAAGAATGTCGAGCTTCCTTTCGTCATGGGAGTGATGGCCGACTTGTCGGGCAACGCGTCGGAGAAGGAGAAGCCCAAGGTTGCCGAGCGCAACTTCACCAACGTCGACATGCAGAATTTCGACGAATTCATGGGCAGCGTGCAGCCAGCGGTCAGCTTCACCGCCGAAAACAAGCTTGGCGGCGAAGACGGCGAGAAGCTTGGCGTGACGCTTCGGTTTTCGAAGATGGAAGACCTTGATCCGGGCAAGATCGCCCAGCAGGTTCCGGCGCTCAAGGCGCTTCTGGATGCCCGGCAGCAACTCAGCAACCTGCAACGCTACATGAACGGCAAGTCGGCGGCGCAGGACATGCTCAAGAAGCTGCTGTCCGATCCTGAACTGATGCGCATGCTTGAGAAAAAGGCGGAGGGCGCAGCCGAGGATGGCGAAGCTAACGCGTAGCGCCCCGACCGAATTCATTTCAGTGGGCGTGCGCAGATGTTGTGACGCGCATCACAACACATAGATATCCGGAGGACGACCTGAAATGCAGCAGGAAACCCAGAGCACGGCGGAAACCCATGCCGGTGTCGAGGATTTTTCGGCGCTCCTGAAGCAAAGCTTCAAACCCCGCACCGCGGACGCCGAAAGCGAGGTCGAGAACGCGGTCACGACCCTTGTCAAACAGGCCCTGAGCGACCAGTCGGTGGTCAAGGATGATATCATCGACACGGTGGACGAGATCATTGCCCGGCTGGATGAAAAGCTGTCCGAGCAGATGAATGTGATCCTGCACCACCCGGAGTTTCAGAAGATCGAAAGCGCCTGGCGCGGGCTGGAACACTGCGTACGCGAATCGGAACCTGACGCCACGATGAAGGTGCAGGTGATGAACATCTCGAAATCCGAACTCGAGCGTGAACTACGTTCGTATCGGGGGGCGAAATGGGACCAGAGCCCGATCTTCAAGAAGGTCTATGAAGGTGCTTTCGGTCAGCTGGGCGGCGAGCCTTTCGGCTGCCTTGTGGCCGACTATGCCTTTGACCATTCGGGATCGGACGTGAACATCCTGCGCGAAATGGGGAAGGTCGCGGCCGCCTCGCTCGCGCCGTTCATCGCCAATGCTGCGCCGGGTCTGATGGGGATGGACAGCTGGAATGAGATTCCCAACCCCCATGACCTGAGCACGATTTTTGAAACACCGGATTATGCGGGCTGGAAATCCCTGCGCGAAAGCGAGAACTCGCGCTATGTGGCGCTGTGCATGCCGCGCATGCTGGCGCGCGCGCCTTATGGACAATCCAGTGTCCCTGTCGAGGAATTCAACTTCGAGGAAGAGACCGACGGCCACACCGGCGAGAAGTTCAGCTGGATGAACGCATCCTACGCAATGGCGGCGAACATATCGCGCGCGCACAAGGAATATGGCTGGACGGTCCAGATCCGTGGCGTACAATCGGGGGGCGAGGTGATCAACCTGCCAGTACATACCTTCGCCACTGATGACGGCGGCGTGGACATGAAGTGCCCTACCGAGGTGGCGATAAGCGACCGGCGCGAAGCGGAATTGTCGAAATCCGGGCTTATTTCGCTCATTCACCGCGCCAATACCGACAAGGCCGCGTTCATCGGCGCACAATCGCTCTACAAGCCCAAGAAGTATGTCGATCCCGAAGCCACCGCGTCGGACAACCTGTCGTCGCGGATTCCCTATATCTTCGCCGTTTCGCGTTTTTCCCATTACCTCAAGGTGATGGTGCGCGACAAGATCGGATCGACCAGGGAGCGCGAACAGCTTCAACGTGAACTGCAGAACTGGATTGCACAATATGTGCACGCCTCGCCTGCGAATGCGACCGAGGCGGAGAAGGCGCGCAAACCTCTGGCGGGCGCGAAGGTGGAAATCGTGGAGGACCCCGAGAACCCGGGATATTACCTGGGCAAGTTCTATCTCCGCCCGCATTTCCAGCTTGAAGGCATGGATATCGGCATGAGCCTGGTATCCAAGCTGCCGGGCAAGTGATTTCTTTCGAGCACAAATAAAGAACGAATTACCTTGGAAAAGCGAAGGAGCGAAAAATGGCCGTAGATATCACGCTCGTTATCGAGGGGATCAAGGGCGAGACCCAGAAATCCCATTTCGAGAAGGAAGGCGGCATCGACCTGGAAGACTGGTCCTGGAACATGACGCAGAGCGGGACCACGCAAAGCGGCACGGGCGGTGGTGCAGGGCGTGCCAATGTCGGTGACATCAATTTCACCAAAAAAGTCGACCTTTCCTCGACCGACCTGATCAAGGCCTGCGTTACCGGCAAGCATATCCCCAAGGCGGTGCTGCACGTTCAGAAAGCCGACGGCGATGCGCAGCTTGAATACTACAAGATCGAGATGAAAACGATCATCGTTTCGTCCTATACCACAGGGTCGGGCAAGGAATCGGACGATACGGTGTACGAGAACCTTTCGCTGAACTTCCGCGAGTTCAAGGTGGTCTATACCCAGCAAAGCGCCGAGGGCGCCAAGATCGGCGAAACCGAAGCCGCCTACGACATCGCGCAGAACAAGCTCGTCTGATAAAGGCGACACAAATCCGGATGCCCTGCTGCGCCGTGCCTTGGCACGGCAGGGTGTGCGGCTGCGCCAGTCGCCCGGCGGTTGTCCACGCTTCAGAAATTCACGGCGCACCGCGCGGGAATGGACAAGACCGGGGCTTCGGCCCGGATGATGCAGAGAACCGATGAGCAAGGTCGACACGCCGCACCTCAAGCCGCTGCAGATACCCCTGATGTACGCTTTCAGGGACGCAGCCGAACGCGGCGATTCGCGGCGTGAAGAGATCGTGCACGATGCGTCTGGCGCGCGCGTGCTGACCGAACGTGGCTCCATCCGGCGGCGCGGCGCGAACGAGAACCAGCTTCGCCGCAACCTCGACATTGATCTGGGGCAGTTGCTCAACACGATCTCGCTGGCGTCGGTGGCCGATCTGCAGCGCCACCCGCATGTGGAACGCTCGGTGCTCAATTTTGGTGTGCCGGACATGAGCCACCTTACTGCGGATGTGCTCACCGACCAGAAATTGGCAGCGAACCTGCGCAACGCGCTCAGAAACCACGAACCGCGCCTGCTTGCCGGATCGATAGCGGTGACCCAGGGCGCAGAATTCGACAGCATCCAGCAACGTATCTCGCTACATATCCAGGCCGAGATGCTGTGCCGCCCGGTCGATGTGCCACTCGAATTTACAGCCGAGATCGACACCGGGTCGGGCAAGGTGAAGCTGCGCGACCTTGCTGCAGCTTCTGCCAGCGGGCGCGAGGCGAAGGGCAGCGCATGAAGCAGGAATTTCTGGACGCCTACGAACGCGAGCTTGGCATACTTTATGAACGAGTCGACGAATTCGCCGCCACCTACCCCGGGGTGGCCGAACGTCTGGGCGGGCTGACCCGCGACAAGCTTGATCCGGGGCTTGGCGGATTGCTGGAGGGGGCGGCGTTTCTGGCCGCGCGGGTCCAGACCAAGATCGATTCCGAGTTTTCGACCTTTACCACCGCGCTGCTGGATCAGGTGTTGCCCGATTTCCTGGCGCCGATCCCGTCCGCGATGATCGCGCAGGCCACGCCGAATTTTTCCGACCGCGACCTTGCCAAGGGGGTCCGGTTCCCGCGCGGCAGCTATCTGGACGCCGATTACGTTGAACGCGACCAGCGCATTTCGTGCCGGTTCCGGCTGTCCAGCGCGCTGGAACTCTGGCCACTGCATCTTGCGCAGGGCGCGTATTTTTCCGGACCCGCCCCGCTTCAGGCGCTGGGACTGGAAGTTGCCGATGGCACGCTTGGCGGTCTGCGCCTGTCGTTCTTTCACCGCACCGCGCAGGCGATGACCGATCCCGACTCGGACGCCGCCCGCGCCGCGCCCCCGGTCAGCACAATCGGTGTCGACACGCTGCCGGTGCACCTTCATGGTGCCATGAGCGACATGGTCACCCTTTATGAACAGCTGCTGGCCAATTGCGCGCGCATCACCCTGCGGTGGCTGGACGAAAACGGCGATCCGGTCTTCATGCCCGCGCCCGCGGACATGATCGAGCCGCTGGGTTTTCGCGAGGAAGAGGCGCTTTACCCCGAGGACGGGCGCGTGTTCAGCGGCTTTGCACTTTTGCGCGAATACATGACCCTGCCGCAAAAGTTCCTGGGTGTGCGGCTAAACGGACTGGCGCGGCTGCTGGGCCGGATTCCGGCGCCGGCCTTCGACATCCTGATCGAATTCAACCGCGTGCATCCACGTCTGGGCGCCACCGTGTCGGCTGCAAATTTCCGCCTTTATGCCGCTCCGGCGCTCAACCTGTTCGAAGAGCGCTGTGCCCGCGTCAAGATCGGCCCCGAACACAACGAATACCTTGTAACGCCGTCTTCGTTTCCGCAGGTGAATTTCGAAATCCACCGCGTGCTGTCGGTGGATGCCAATTTCCTGGGCCAGCGGGAAAAGGCCCCTGTCTGGCCGATCTATGCCCTGCCGCCCGACAGTACCAAACCGGACGAAGCGCTTTATTTCGCGACCCGGCGACGCCCCCGCAGGCTGACCCCGCACGAACGCCGCTTCGGCGCCTATGGCGATTATCTGGGAACCGAAACGCTTGTCAGCCTGCACGAGCCTGCGCGCATTGACAGTGCCTACAGGGTTCAAAGCCTGCAGGTCCGGGCGCTGTGTTCCAACCGGCATCTGCCCGCGCAGCTTCCGGTGGGGCGCGGCGCGGCCGATTTTCACCTGCGCGACGATGTGACGGTGCCCATCGGGTGTATCACCGGCCCGACCCTGCCGCGGGAATCGGTGCTGGAATCGGAAACGGATTCGCCACGGCTGGGTCGGCGGGGAGAGCGGCTGTGGCGGCTTGTCAGCTTCCTCAGCTTCAACCAGTTCGGGCTGCAGGACCGTCACTCGGGCGACCCTGCCGCCGGCCTGCGCGAGGTTTTATCGCTATGCGCAGGAACGTCTGATGCGGTGACGGAAACGCAGATACAGGGGCTGCGCGGGGTGTCCTCGCGCCCGGTGGTGCGCATGATCCGCCGCGCCGACGGCTTCGCGCCCGCGCGCGGGATCGAGGTCACGCTCGGCTTTGACGAGCGGAACTTCGAAGGGTCGGGCATCGCGCTTCTGGGCAGTGTGCTGGACCGGTTCCTGGCCGATTATGTGACGGTGAACTCCTTCACCGAAACGGTGATCCGTTCCGAACGGCGGGGCGAGGTTATGCGCTTTGCGCCGCGTTCAGGCACGGGGCCGGTGTTGTGAGCGTGGCGCCGCAGCCCCCTGCGCCCGGTTCCGGTGCGACGTGCAAGCCGCCGCGCGCCTGGTCCGAGGTGCTGCGCGACGAACCCTGGCGTATGGATTTCCTGACGCTCATGCGCGAGTTGGAGCGCGCCGCGCCCGAAAAGCCCCCCATTGGCAGATCACAGGTGCTGGCACAGGAAATCGCCATCCCCGTGCAGGAGCCCTTTGTCGCCTTTCCGTCGTGCAACGTCGTCGCGGCCGAGCGCTCCGCGAAAGGCGCGGTCAAGGTTCAGGTGCAGTTCATGGGTTATTTCGGCCCGCAGGGCGCGCTGCCTCTGACCACCACCATCGAAGCCTATCACTGGAAGCATTTCCGCCGCGACCCGGCCTTTGCGGATTTTGCCAACACGCTGGCCACGCGCTTTCTGCAGCTGTTCTACCGCGCTTGGGCCGATGCCCGCCCCATCGTGCAGCTGGACCGCGCGCAGGATGACCGTTTTCGTGCCTGGCTGGGGTCCTTCATCGGGCTGGGCACCCCGGCAATGAAGAACCGCGATGCGATCCCCGATATCGTCAAGTTGCGCTTTGCGGGGCTTCTGGGAAGCCGGGTGCGCAGCGCGGCGCGTCTGGTGCAGATCATGCGCGAGATGCTGGGCCTTGATGTCGAATTGCAGGAACGTGTCGGCTCCTGGCTGGAATTCGAACCCGGCGACCGCAGCCTTCTGGGTGGGCCGCGCGCGGCGCTGGGCGCGACCGCGATGCTTGGGCGCCGGTCCTACAGCGTGAACGACAAGGTGCGCCTGATCGTGCACACCGACACGCTTGAGGAATACAGCCGCTTCCTTCCCGGCGGCGGACATTTCGAAGTCGTGGCCGGGTTCCTGCAATTCTACCTGGGACAGACGGTCGAGATCGAGCTTGGCCTGACCCTTCCCGATGACCGCCTGCCTGCGTCCTGTCTGGGCCGGGTGGGGCTGCTTGGCTGGACAAGCTTTGTTCCGGCAGCGACCGAAGAAGCACCACAAACATTGCCGGGGCGGCGCCTTTGCGCGGTCCTGACGGCACAACATCTGCGCGATGCGGCGATGCGCCGCGCGGCCTGAGGCCGGACCACGCGGCGCGCAGGACTCGAAAGGGATGAGCCATGACCGAGATCAGCCTTGAAACCGTCGCGGGCAAGCTCAACCGTGTGGGCTATGACGCCTTCATGCAGGCGCTGCGACACGCCAAGAACGAAGGCAACCGCAACCTGGAACTGACGCACTGGGTGTATCATATCCTTGCCAACGACCGCTCGGACATTTCGGTGACGCTGATCCTGGAGGGGATCGACAAGGGCCGGATCATGGCCGATTTCGAACGCGCGATTGCGGGGTTTCGCAAGAACGTCACCGAAATGCCCGGCATTTCGGCGCATATGGCCGATGCGCTGGACCGGGGCTGGCACTATGCGACGCTGCTGTTCGGCGAGGCACAGATCCGCACCGGGCACCTGCTGGTGGCGATCCTGCGCACCAAGGAATTGAAGCAGGCGGTCATGCAGGTCTGCCCCATGCTGGGGGCGCTCGATACCGAAAAGTTGGTGGCGGAATCGCGCAAGATCTGGGCCGGGTCAGAGGAAGAGGACATGCGCCCGATGGATGGTACCGGAATCGGCGCGGGCAGCGCCGGGTCCGCCACCGGGGCCGAAGGCGGGCCGCGTCCGGGCACGCCGCTGGGGCGGTTTTCCATCGACATGACCGCACAGGCCGAAAGCGGCAAGATGGACCCGATCGTAGGCCGTGACGATGAAATCCGCCAGATCATCGACGTGCTGATGCGGCGGCGCCAGAACAATCCGATCCTGACCGGCGAGGCCGGTGTGGGCAAGACTGCGGTGGTCGAAGGCTTCGCGCAGGCTCTGGCCGCGGGCAATGTGCCGCCCGCGCTGCATGGCGTGCGGCTGCATGCGCTCGATATCGGGTTGATGCAGGCGGGGGCCAGCATGAAGGGCGAGTTCGAACAGCGCCTGCGCTCGGTCATTGACGAAGTGCAGTCCAGCCCGACGCCGATCATCATGTTCATCGACGAGGCGCACACGCTTATCGGCGCGGGCGGGGCGCAAGGCACGGGCGATGCGGCGAACCTGCTCAAGCCCGCGCTGGCGCGCGGCACGCTGCGCACGGTCGCGGCCACCACCTGGGCCGAATACCGCCAGTATTTCGAAAAGGACCCCGCGCTGACCCGTCGCTTCCAGCCGGTGAACGTGGAAGAACCTTCGATCGCGCGCGCCTGCACCATGTTGCGCGGCATCCTGGGCCCGATGGAAGCGCATCACAAGGTGCGCATCTCGGACGAGGCGGTGGTCGCCGCCGTCAACCTGTCGGCGCGCTATATCCCGGCGCGGCAGTTGCCGGACAAGGCGGTGTCGCTGCTGGACACCGCCGCCGCCCGCGTAGCAATCAGCCAGTCGGCGGTCCCCGCCACAGTGGGCGATCTGAAGGCCGAGATCGCGGCGCTGGAACGCGAGCTGGCGGCGAAGGAAGCCGAGGCCGATCTGGGTTGCGTGAACGCCGAACGCATTGCCGAGATCCGCGAGGCGCTGGACGACAACACCGCCAGACTGGCCGAGGCCGAGGCGCATTTCGCACGTGAAAAGGCGCTGGTCGATGACATCGTCGCCCTGCGCGCAAGGATTACCAATGGCGAATGCGCCGAAGAGTCTGCGGAAACCCCGACCGCAACCCCGCCTGCCGACCCCGACACCCCGCTGCACGCCGAGGCGCGGATCACGGTCGGCCTGTCGGCGGCGGACCCCGGCGCGGAACTGGCCGACGCGGCGGCGG
>SKKS01000313.1 GCA_007123625.1 Paracoccaceae bacterium | reverse complement strand
CCACACCGGTCTCGTCGGGGGTAAAGGTCATGGCCAGGCCGTTGATGCAATGGCGCAACCCCGTAGGCTGCGGCCCGTCATTGAACACATGGCCCTGATGGCCGCCGCAATTCGCGCAATGCACCTCGATGCGCACCATGAAGAAGCTGCGGTCCTCCATCGTGCCCACGGCGCCATCGATCTCGGCCCAGAAACTGGGCCAGCCGGTCCGGCTGTCATACTTGGTCTCGGACCGGTAAAGCGCCTGCCCGCAGCCTGCGCAGTTGTAGGTTCCGGGCCGGTCCTCGTCCAGCAGGGGCGAGCGTTCGCCCATCAGCGCGTTGGTGAAGGCGCGTTCGGTGGCGTGGTCGCGCAGCACCGCGTATTGCGCAGGCGTCAGCCGGTCGCGCCATTCGTCATCGCTCAGCGTAAAGGGAAAGGTGCCTTCTGCGGCGCGGGCGCGGTGTCCGACGGCCCCTGCCCCCACAAGTGCAGCGACGGGTACCAGCGCGGCCCCCGTGAACAACATCTTCCGGCGCGTGATCATCTGCGTGGCCTCCGTCTGTGAACTGTGGTCTGCGGTCGAGCAGTCTTGCACCCACCTCTGTAGTTAGAGCAGGGTACCCCCGTTTCCGCGTCGCCCGGGTCACGGTTTCGTGCAGCGCCCGCCCGACACCGCCCCGTCGGCGCGGTTCCTTGTGGACAGCGCGCCCGCGCGGGCCGATATTGGCGCCATGAGTCTGCCCCCTGGATTTCTGGATGAATTGCGCACACGGGTCTCGATCACGTCGGTGATCGGGCGCAACGTCGTATGGGACATGCGCAAGTCCAAGCCCGGCAAGGGCGACATGTGGGCGCCCTGCCCCTTTCATCAGGAAAAATCGGCGTCTTTCCATGTCGACGACAAGAAGGGCTTCTATTACTGCTTTGGCTGCCACGCCAAGGGCGACGCCGTCACCTTCCTGCGCGAATCGCAGAACATGAGCTTCATGGAAGCGGTCGAGGCGCTTGCCCGCGAGGCCGGGATGACCATGCCCGCGCGCGATGCCGCCGCCGCCCGCAAGGCTGATCGCAGCGCCCAGCTGGCCGAGGTCTGCGAAGCCGCGGCGCGGTTCTTCCGGATGCAGCTTTCCACCGCTGCGGCAACTGCGGCGCGCGACTATCTGGAACGGCGCGGCCTGCGCACCGAGACCATCGACCGATTCGGGCTTGGCTTCGCGCCCGATGCGCGCCAGGCGCTGTGGACGCATCTGACCGACGCGGGCGTGGCACCCGATCTGATCATCGATGCCGGACTTGCCGCACGCCCCGACGATGGCGGCGCGCCCTATGACCGGTTCCGGGGGCGCATCATCTATCCGATTCGCGACCTGCGCGGGCGCTGCATTGCCTTCGGCGGGCGCGCGATGCAGGCGAATGCGCGGGCTAAGTACCTGAACTCTCCCGAAACCGCGCTGTTCGACAAGGGGCGCACGCTCTACAACGCCGAAGCCGCCCGCACCGCGCTGGCCGGAGGGCAGACACCTCTGATCGTGGCCGAGGGCTACATGGACGTGATCGCGCTGTCGGCAGCGGGGTTCAGCGCAGCGGTCGCGCCGCTGGGCACCGCCGTGACAGAAGAGCAGTTGCATATGCTCTGGCGTCTGTCGCCCGAACCTGTCGTGGCGCTGGACGGCGATACGGCGGGGCTGCGCGCGGCCATGCGGCTGATCGACGTGGCGCTGCCGCTGCTGGCGCCCGAACGCTCGCTGCGATTCGTGCTTCTGCCCGCCGGACAGGACCCGGACGATCTGTTGCGCGCGGGCGGTCCGGGCGCCATGCGCAGCCTTCTGGACGGCGCGCTGCCCCTCGTGCGCCTGTTGTGGCAGCGCGAAACCGAAGGGCAGGTCTTCGACAGCCCCGAGCGCCGCGCGGCGCTGGACGCGCGACTGCGCACGGCGCTGGGGCACATCACGGACCAGAACCTGCGCGGCCACTATGCCGAGGAACTGCGCCGCCTGCGGCGCGAGACCTTCGCCCCCCCCGCCAGCCCCCGCGCCCGCGCCTTTGCCACTCGCACCTTTGCCGGTGGGAAGGGCCCCGCACGCTGGCAGCCGCCTGCCGCCGCGCTGGCCAGCACACGCGGCACGCTGCTTGCGGCAGGGTCCGATGGCCAGGTGGGCGAACACTTGCGCGAGGCGATCATCCTTGCGACCCTGATCACCCATCCCGCACTGCTGCCCGATTTCGAAGAATCGCTCGAACGCGCCACCATGCGCGATCCCGGACACGAAAGCCTGCGCAAGGCATTGCTGGCCGAACTGGCACGGGACCCCGAAGCCACAGGATCGACTGCGGGGCTGGGCACCCGCCTTGAGGCCGCAGCCCCCGGCGCCCTGTCCGCGCTGATGGCGCTGCCGCATGTGCGCATCGCGCCCCCGGTCCGCAACCGCACGGACCGTTTCATGGCGCAAAGCTGCCTGCGGGACGAATTCGCCAGGATGTTCGCGCGCCGCGCCACCGATATGGAAACCCGCGAGGCGATGGAGGATCTGGCCGACCTGGCGGACGAGGGCGTGACCTGGCGGCTGGGACAGGCGGCGCAGGCCCGGCACCGGTCCGAACGCTCCGGGTTGCACGACACCACCGATCTGGGCGAGGATCGTGCCGCACTGTCGCGACAGCTTCAGGACCTGATCGATTCGGAGATCTGGACCAAACGACGGCGCTGAGACATGCGATTCTGTTCCCGAACTGCCCCGAATGACAGGAAACATCGTCCGATTCGCGGGTGGATGCTGGAAAACCACGCCACCATTGCCTAAATCAGATCCATCGGGCCAGACCGTCTTGTGATTCGCACGTGTGATTCGCATCTGGGCCGGATGACTTTGCTTCGCGCAGGAGAACTCATGGCCGCCAAGGACACTGACGACACCAAGCCGGACGATCAGGACACTGAAGTCTCAATCGACATGAGCCAGGCGTCGGTCAAGAAGATGATCGCAGCGGCCAGGGAACGCGGCTTCATCACCTACGACCAGCTCAACCAGGTGCTGCCACCCGATCAGGTGTCCTCGGAGCAGATCGAGGATGTGATGTCGATGCTCTCGGAAATGGGCATCAACGTCATCGAGGATGACGAGGCCGAAGACGCCGAAGGCGAAACCGCCCTGGTCGAAACCTCGGGCTCGCGCGAGGTGGCGGTATCCACCACGACGTCCGAAACGCTGGACCGCACTGACGACCCGGTGCGCATGTACCTGCGCGAGATGGGCTCGGTCGAACTGCTGTCGCGCGAGGGCGAGATCGCCATCGCCAAGCGGATCGAGGCTGGGCGCAACACCATGATCGCGGGCCTGTGTGAAAGCCCGCTGACGTTTCAGGCCATCACCATCTGGCGCGACGAGCTTCTGAACGAAGATGTGTTGCTGCGCGATGTGATCGATCTGGACGCGACCTTCGGCAACGCGCTCGAAGACGGCGAAGACATGCAGGTGGCCGAAGGTATGGCCGACACCGGCATCAACGGCGCCGCCCCCCCTGCGCCCAAGTCTGATGCACGCCCGGCCGAGCCCGAGCTGGATGCCGACGGCAACCCCATCGGCAGAAGCGATGACGACGACGACGAAGACGATCAATCCAACATGTCGCTGGCAGCGATGGAGGCTGCCCTCAAGCCGCGCGTGCTGGAAACGCTGGACCTGATCGCGCGCGACTATGAAAAGCTTTCGGAAATGCAGGACCAGCGCATGGACGCCACCATGCGCGAGGCAGGCCGCTTTTCGGCGCGCGAAGAAGAAGCCTATCAGAAGCTGCGCGCGGAAATCGTGCAGCTGGTGAATTCGCTGCATCTGCACAACAACCGGATCGAAGCGCTGATCGATCAGCTCTATGGCATCAATCGGCGCATCATGTCCATCGACAGCGCCATGGTGAAACTGGCCGACCAGGCCCGCATAAACCGGCGCGAGTTCATCGACGCCTGGCGCGGCGAGGAACTGGACCCCACGTGGTGCGACAAGATGGCGGCGCACGCCGGGCGCGGCTGGCAGGCACTGATGGAGCGGTCGCGCGACAAGGTCGAGGATCTGCGCACCGACATGGCCCAGGTCGGCCAGTACGTGGGCGTGGATATCAGCGAATTCCGCCGCATCGTCGGCCAAGTCCAGAAAGGCGAGAAGGAAGCGCGTCAGGCCAAGAAGGAAATGGTCGAAGCCAACCTGCGCCTCGTGATCTCGATCGCCAAGAAATACACCAACCGCGGACTGCAATTCCTTGATCTTATTCAGGAAGGCAACATCGGCCTGATGAAGGCGGTGGACAAGTTCGAATACCGCCGCGGCTACAAGTTCAGCACCTACGCAACCTGGTGGATCCGGCAGGCCATCACCCGGTCCATCGCGGATCAGGCGCGCACCATCCGTATTCCCGTGCACATGATCGAAACGATCAACAAGCTGGTGCGCACCGGACGTCAGATGCTGCACGAGATTGGCCGCGAGCCCACGCCCGAGGAACTGGCCGAGAAGCTGCAGATGCCGCTCGACAAGGTCCGCAAGGTGATGAAGATCGCCAAGGAGCCGATTTCGCTGGAAACGCCGATCGGCGACGAGGAAGACAGCCAGCTTGGCGATTTCATCGAGGACAAGAACGCCGTCCTGCCGCTGGATTCGGCCATTCAGGAGAACCTGCGCGAAACCACCACGCGGGTACTGTCCTCGCTCACCCCGCGCGAGGAACGCGTCCTGCGCATGCGCTTCGGCATCGGCATGAACACCGACCACACGCTTGAAGAGGTCGGCCAACAGTTCAGCGTCACCCGAGAACGCATCCGCCAGATCGAAGCCAAGGCGCTGCGCAAGCTGAAGCACCCGTCGCGGTCACGGAAGCTGCGGAGTTTTCTGGATCAGTGAAGGAGGGGCGCCTCGGGCGTTCATGCGAAAATTCCGGTATGTCGTCTACAGGATCACCTTTCCGAAGGGAAAGATCTATGTCGGCAAGGACATCGGCGAACCGGGCCATTCGCTGCGGTATTTCGGATCGTGGCACAATGAAACGGTTGAAGCCGATTTTTCGCAGGACGAGTTGCGCAGGTTCACACTGACGAAGGAAATTCTGTACGAAAGCGATGACAAGTCGGCGGTTTCAGTCATGGAGTCAGAATTGATCCGTTCACTTCGATCGAGCGAGCCGGAAATCGGCTACAACCGCACCCATCGCCCGGGAAGAAGGCCCATGCAGAAGGCCACGAAACCCTGACCCGACTCCGTCAGAAGCCCGCCCAGCGGGGCAGCCAGCACTGGTTGCAGCGCGCGGTCGCCGCGGCGCCGGACATGGTGCAGCCGCCAGAGTGGCCGTTACTTGAATGGCGATCCCCCCTGCCGGGAGACGATTTTGCCGAATACATGGACAGCTCTTTCCTGCGTCTGCTGGGGCTTGACCATCTGGTGCCCGAGCTGGCCGATTTCTGGCCGCGTTCGGGGCCGCGCTGGGACGGGCTTGCGGTCTTTCCCGGCGGTGTCGTGCTGGTCGAGGCGAAGGCGCATGTGCCAGAGCTTCTGTCCTCACCCTCCGATGCCTCGCCCGCCTCGCTAGCGCGGATTGCCGCAAGCCTGACCCGGGTCAGGTCGGCGCTGGGTGCGGATGATCGGTCGGACTGGGCGCGGGTGCTGTATCAATATGCCAATCGCCTGGCGCATCTGTGGTTTCTGCGCGAAAACGGCGTCGATGCGCGGCTTCTTTTCGTCGATTTCATCGCGGATGCCGACCGTCGCGGCCCGGCAAGCGCCGAAACCTGGACCGCCGCCTATCAGGTGGCCGACCATGCGCTGGGCCTGCCCGGCGCCCATGCGCTGCGCGGGGCGATTGCCCATCTGCACCCGGATGTCCGCGCCATTGACCGGGTCGCGCCCCCTTTACCCCCCGCCACCGTGCGCTAGACTGTCCCCCGTCAACAGGAGGCTTCAGATGTCCCTTTTCTCGCGCCTGTTCGGTGGTGGAGGCAAAGAGACGCCGCCTGCCGCCAGCACTCCACCCGAAATCCACAAGGATTTCGAGATCTTCGTCGAGCCGAAGCCGGAGGGCGGCCAGTACCGCGTCTGTGCCCGAATCGAGAAGGACGTCGCAGGCACCCGCCACGTACACCGGCTGCTGCGGGCGGACACGATGGCAAGTCTTGACGATGCCCGTGCCATGTCGCTGGTCAAGGCGCGGCAGGTGATCGACGAACAGGGCGAGCGGATCTTCGGCTGATCGCCCCGTCCCCGGGCACTGGGACAGATCGGGTTTCCGGTCCGGAGTGTTCGAACGCAAACACCGGCTGGTCTGTCGCGCAACGAAAACGGCACTGGAGATCGTCCAGTGCCGCTGTCTTAACTGAATGCGCCGATCTACTGCAGGATACGCCCGTCAAGCACCGGCGCGTAGGGCTCGTTCTCGCTCAGGAACCGCGCCAGCACTTCGGCAAGGTCGATGGCGGTGTCGTAGCCGTTCATGCCTTCGCTGGCCAGCATGGCATAGCCATCGCCCCCCCCGGCCATGAAGTCGTTGGTCACCAGCCCATAGGTCGCCGCCGGGTCGATGGGCACCCAGTCGTCGCCGTCGCGCACCTCGACCTCGGACACGCGGCCTTCGTTGGGGGCCACCGACGGGTCCAGCCGGAAGCGCAGCCCCGCCACCTGCGGGAAGCGCCCGGCGCCGTCCTCGACCCCGTTCACGCCATGCTCCAGCGCGGCGATCATGGTCGCACCGGTCACTTCCAGCGTATAAAGGGTGTTCTGAAACGGCAGCACCGTCAGCACATCGCCCAGCGTTATCGTGCCAGACCCCAGCGAGGCGCGCAGCCCCCCGCCATTTGCCAGCGCGATGGGAATGTCCTGCCCTTCGACCGCTTGGAGCATGGCATCGGCCACGGTGTTGCCCATCTCGCATTCCATTGCGCGGCAGCGCTCGCGCTCGCCATCGATCGAGGCCGCAAGCACCGCCACCGGGGTGCGCACCATTTCCTCGATCGGACCGGCAAGCTCCTTGATGCGCGCATCCAGATCCTCGGCCTCGACGAAGGCGGCATCCAGCAGGATCGTGTCACCCGACGCCGACACCACCGCGCCATCGTCGCCAAATTCCAGATCCATCCGCCCCAGATAACGCGAGAACGCATAGGCCTGCACGATCGGTACCGCCCGCCCCGAGGGGCTTTCGACCAGTGTCGCATACGCAGGCGCGCCTTCGACCGTGTTCGACAGCAGCGTGTGGCTGTGCCCGCCGATGATCGCGGAGATCCCGTCCACCTCTGCCGCGATTTCCTGGTCGCGGTTGAAGCCCACATGGCTGAGCAGCAGGATCTTGTCGATCCCGTCGCCCTTGATGCGGTTCACAGCGTTCTGCAGGTATTCGATGTCATCGGCAAAGGTCACATGCGGCCCGGGCGACGAGATAAAGGCCGTGTCCGTCGTGATCACCGCCAGCACTGCGATCCGCTCGCCCCCGCGTTCGACGATGGTGTATTCCTCCAGCACATCGCCCAGCGGCCCTTCGGCCACGACGGTGTTGCCCGATATCACCGGGAATTCCGCCATCTGGATCATTTCAGCCAGGCTGTCGGGGCCGTTGTTGAACTCGTGATTGCCCAGCGCCATGGCGTCGAAGCCGATCATGTTCATCATCTCGATCTCGGCGCGGCCACGATAGGTGGTATAGAACAGCGTGCCCTGTGACTGATCGCCGGCATCGAGCGTCAGATGCGGCAGGTCCGCGTCGTCCATTGCGGCGCGGTGCTCGCGAATCGCCGTCGCCAGCCGCGCAGCCCCGCCGAAGCAGTTGCCATCGGCCGAATCGCCGTCCGAGCAGGTCGAGTTGTGGCGACTGATCTCGGCAAGGCGGCTGTGCATGTCGTTGATGTGCAGCACGCCCAGCCGGAACCCGCCACCGGCCTGCGCCGTGCGCATGCTGAACGCGCCCGCGCCGGTCAGCGCAAGACTGGCACCGGCCAGCGAAAGAAAGCTGCGCCGCTTCATGGTCAGCGGGGCTTGCGGGCGGCCGGGCCGCGATTCGGTATGGTCTTTCATGGTATCCCCCTGTCGGAACGTGAAACCGGACGGAGCGCGCGGCACCGGCCAGGCAATCAAAACCGGGTTTTCGTGACAGCACCATGTCAGCATGGCACGCACCATCGCCGCGCCCAGTCCTTTCAGCCTAGGCAACGGACCGGGCATTGCAACGCTTTTGTGACACGACGCCCGGCAAGCAGCCCCACCAGATGCCCGGTGCTTGCATTCAAGGCCTCATATCCAGT
>SKKS01000003.1 GCA_007123625.1 Paracoccaceae bacterium | reverse complement strand
GCCCCAGCCGTACCTTCCCGGGCACCCCCTTGTGCGAGTTTCTGCTGACCTTGGCCAGGTCATCGGCAAAACCGATCATGCCGAAACTGACCGTGACCAGCAGCACCAGCCAGACATAGGGATTGTCCAGTCGCGCCCACAGAAGTGTCGCCACCGTCAGCGCCGACAGGATCAGCAACCCCCCCATGGTCGGCGTTCCGGCCTTGGTCAGCAAATGGCTTTCGGGACCATCATCACGGATCGGCTGGCCATTGGACTGACGGGCGCGCAGCATGAGAATCAGTTTCGGGCCGAACATGAAGCCGAAAACAAGTGCGGTGAAAAATGCCCCTCCGGCGCGGAAGGTGATGTATCTGAACAGGTTCAGCGCGGTGAACGTTTCAGCAAACTCGGTCAGCCAGAAAAGCATGGGATCATGATCTCTCGGTACGGTCGCCGCCCGCATGACCGCTGGGGGGCTGAAGGTCAAGGGCAGGCGCAATGGTCGCGCGGACCGGGCCTGCACCGCGTTGGCTGCGCCACAGGATCATACGCGCCGTTCCAGCGCCGCCACGGCCACCGACGCCTGTTCGACATCGTCGAAGGGATAGACCGTCTCGCCCACGATCTGCCCGGTTTCGTGTCCCTTGCCTGCGATCAGCAGCGCATCGCCGGGGCCCAGTGCATCCACTCCGCGCAAGATCGCCTCGGCGCGGTCGGGGACCTCGTTCGCCTCGGGGCAGGCGCTCAGGATCGCGGCGCGGATTTCCGCCGGATCCTCGGACCTGGGGTTGTCGTCGGTCACATAGACCACATCCGCATGCGTCGCGGCCGCCTGTCCCATGAGCGGGCGCTTGCCCCGGTCGCGGTCGCCACCCGCGCCGAAGACAACCACCAGGCGGCCCATCACATGCGGGCGCAACGCACGCAGCGCAGTTTCCAGCGCGGCCGGGGTATGGGCGTAGTCCACGAACACGGGCGCCCCGTTGGCACGCCGCCCGGCCAGTTCCATGCGCCCCCGCACGCCCTGCAGCCGCGGCAGGGTGGCGATCGCCGCGTCCGTATCTGCACCGCAGGCCAGCGTCAGCCCCAGCGCAACCAACACGTTGCCCGCCTGGAACCCACCGATCAGCGGCAGATGCACCTGATGTACCGCGCCGTCATTGCTGAAGCGCAGTGCCTGTCCGGCGGTGTCGAAGCGCTGGGCCAAAATGCGGATATCGACATCCTCTTCGTGCCCCACAGTCAGCGTGGACTGCCCGCGCTCGGCGGCGATCGCCAGCACATCGGCCCCGCGCGGATCATCCATGTTGATGACCGCCGCGCCCTCGGGGGGCAGCACGCGGGTGAACAGCCCGGCCTTGGCGGCAAAATAGGCGTCGAAGTCCGCGTGATAGTCCAGATGATCCTGTGTGAAGTTGGTGAAGGCCGCCGCGCGCAGCCGCACCCCGTCCAGCCGCCGTTGTTCCAGCCCGTGGCTGGAGGCCTCCATCGCGCAATGGCTGACACCCGCCGCCGCCATATCGGCCAGCAGCCGGTGCAGGGTCAGGGGCTCGGGCGTGGTGTGGGCCAGCGGCGCCGAGAACGCACCCTCTACCCCGGTGGTGCCCAGGTTGGCGGCTTCCTCGCCCAGCATCGCCCATATCTGGCGCGTGAAACTGGCGACCGAGGTCTTGCCGTTCGTGCCGGTCACCGCGACAGTGCAGTCGGGCTGCGCACCGAACCACAGCGCGGCGGCATAGGCCAGTGCCAGGCGTGGATCCTCGGTGATGACCAGCGCGATGTCGCGCCCTTCCAGCGCATCGGCGGCGATGGCCGCACCGGCCCGGTCGGTCAGGACCGCCACGGCGCCCATCCGCAAGGCGTAGGACACGAATTCGGCGCCGTGCATCCGCGTGCCGGGCAGCGCCGCGAACAGATGCCCGGGGCGGGTCTGACGGCTGTCCACGCTCAGGCCGCGCACGCGCACATCCGCCCCGCGCGTCGGCCGCAGCCCCAGTTCCGACAGCCGCCGCTCCTGCCCTTCTGCGCTCACGCTCGCCCCCATCTGTCGCACCCTCGCACTTACCGGGCCGCTGTTAGCGCATTGCGGACGGCAAGATCAATCTCGGCGACGGGGCGCGGCTCCAACCCCATCAGCGGGGCCACGCGGCGCACGATCTCACCGGCGACGGGAACGGCGGTCCAGCCTGCGGTGCGGCGTGCTTCGGACCCGGTGGTGTCCACGGGTTCATCCAGGGTCACGATCAGCACATAGCGCGGGTCGTCCATCGGGAACGCCCCGGCGAATGTCGCCAGAACCTTGTTTTCATAATATCCGCCGGTGGACCGGGGTTTGTCTGCCGACCCCGTCTTGCCCCCAACCCCATAGCCGGGGATGCGGGCAAAGCTGGCGGTGCCGCGCTCGACCACCTGATGCAGCATGTAGCGCAACTGCGCCGAGGTGCGCTCCGAAATCACCCGCGCGCCCATGCCGCCCTGCCCTTTCTCAAGCGTCGGCTGCACCCTGTAGCCGCCGTTGACCAACGTGGCATAGCCTGACGCCAGTTGCAGCGGGCTGGTGGACAGGCCGTGACCATAGGAAATGGTCATCGCCGAAAGCTCTGACCAGTTGCCCGGCAACAGCGGACGCGCGCGGCGGGTTTCGGCAAGTTCGATCGGCACCCCCTCCAGGAACCCCAGTTGGTCAAGAAACGCGCGCTGGCTCTCGGCGCCGATCCGCTGCGCCAGCCGCGCCGTGGCCACGTTGGACGAGCGCACGATCACATCGGTTGTCGAAAGCTGTGGGCCGTAGTTGCGGAAATCGCTGATGCGGAAGCGACCGACCTGCATGGGGGTGCGGGTGTCGAGCATGGTTTCCGGCGTGATCATGCCTTCGTCCAATGCCTGCGCAACGGTGAAGGACTTCATCACCGACCCAAGCTCGTAGTACCCCTGCACCGCACGGTTGAAGAGCACGCTGTCCGCCGGTTCGCCCTCGGTCGGGGGGGGCGGGCGCAGGTTGGGGTCGAAATCGGGCAGCGAGGCCAGCACCAGAACCTCGCCGCTGCGCGAATCCATCAGCACGGCCGACGCACCTCGCGCGTTGAGCATACGCACGCCCGACGACAGCACTTCGGTCACCACGGCCTGCAAGGTCAGGTCGATCGTCAGCGACAGCGGCTGGTCAACCAGCGCCGGATCGCGCAGCCGTTCGTCGTAATGATGCTCGACGCCCGCAACGCCGATGATTTCGGCGGCACGCACGCCCTGCTCGCCAAAACTTGCGCCGCCAAGGACATGCGCCGCCAGCGATCCGTTGGGATATAGCCGCATCTTGCGCGGGCCGAACATCAGCCCCGGTTCGCCAATGTCATGGACCGCCTGGCGCTGTTCGGGCGAAAGCCGCGGGCGCACCCAGACGAAGCGGCGATTGGGGTCGGTGAACTGCCTTTCAAGCTGTGCGGCATCGACGTCGTCAAAAATGCGCCCCAGCTCCTGCGCGGCGCGGACGGGGTCGATCATGTGCCGGGTTTCGGCATAAAGCGCGTGCGTGGTCAGGTTGGTCGCCAGAATGCGCCCCTGCCGATCCAGAATCTCGGCCCGCTCGGACGAGATCGCCTCGACCGCGCCGCGCTGGACCTGCATGGGTTCGGTGGCCGCCTGCAGCGCCATCTGCGCCCCGATCAGGACGAATCCCCCCAGAAACAGCATCGCCATGACCAGAAGCCGGCTTTCGGCGCGTTTGCGCGATTTCTCGCGCGCGGCCTCGACCCGAAGGCGCAGGTTCTCGCGTTCGATATGGTCGGGATTCTCGCCCTGGGCCCGGGCCTGAAGAATGCGCGCCAGGGGGCGCAGCGGCGTGCGGATCATGGCAACTGCTCCTCGTTGGCGCCGAACTCCGCGACATGCTCGATAGCGCCGAACACCTCGATCCCTTCGTCCAGAAGCTCGGCGGGATCGCTGATCGGTTCTGGATAGACAACCTGCGTGACGGAGCCGAATTGCTGCGCGCCCATCGGCAACAGCAGCAACCGGTCGAAGTTCAGGATCACCAGTTCACGCAGCCGGTCGGGGCGGTTCAGATACGCCCATTCGGCGCGCTGGACCGAAATCGCCTCGGTCAGCGATGCGATCTCGCGCGTCAGCGCGGTGCGTTCGGCCATGGCCTGGCGGGTGTTGTGGTTCTCGCGGTAGGCCCAGAACGCCATTGCGATCATGGCCACCACCGACAACAGGAACAATGCACTACGCAACTGGTTTTCCTTTCATCCTTGCCGTTCCCCAAGCGCGGGGGCAGGCAGGCCCAGCACCGTGCGGTCCACCGGCCCCGCCGGGGCGTCCAGCCGTTCGGCCACGCGCAACCGGGCCGAGCGCGCGCGCGGATTCGTGACCAGTTCTTCGTCATCGGGGGAAATGCCACGACGGGACAGCAGCCGGAAGCGTGGCGCTTCGGTCGGAATGTCCGGCGCATGGCGGCTGCCGCTGCCGCCGGTCCCGGAACGCTGTTGCAAGAAGCGCTTTACCACGCGGTCCTCAAGCGAATGGAAAGTGACTACCGCCAGCCTGCCGCCGGGTTTCAGCGCGCGCTCCGCGGCTTCCAGCCCCGCCACAAGCTGTTCGAATTCGGTGTTCACGGCGATCCGGATCGCCTGAAAGCTGCGGGTCGCGGGGTGGCTTTGCCCTGGTTTGGGGCGCGGCAGGCACGCGGCCACGATTGACGCCAGTTCGGCGGTGGTTTCGATCGGGGCCTCGGTGCGCTTGCGCACGATCGCACGCGCGATCCGGCGCGAGGCGCGCTCCTCACCGTAATGAAACAGGATATCGGCCAGTGTGGATTCGGACGCGGTGTTGACCAGATCGCGCGCACTTTCGCCTTGCTGGCTCATGCGCATGTCCAACGGGCCGTCGCGGGTGAAGGAAAAGCCGCGCTCTGCCTGATCCAGCTGCATCGACGACACGCCAAGGTCCAGCACGATCCCGTCAAGCGGTTCGCCCGCGTGTTCGTCCATCCGGTCGAACGTGCCGTGCACCATACGCAGCCGGTCGCCGTACTGGTTCTTCCAGGCATCGGCCATCACGAACACCGACGGGTCGCGATCCACGCCGATCACGCATGCGGCGCCTGCATCCAGCAAGCCGCGCGCATAGCCGCCCGCGCCAAAGGTCCCGTCCAGCCAGAGTCCACGCACAGGCGCAACCGCCGCCAACAACGGGCGGAGCAGCACGGGGACATGCGGCGCCGCTGGTCCGGACATCAGCCTTCCCCGGACAGCGACGGAAGCAGGGTGCGAATATCGAAATCCTCGTCCTGCTGTTCCATCCACGCCTCGGCGCGGGCCGCTTCGCTTTCGGCATAGGTTTCGGGTTTCCAGATCTGGAAATAATCACCCGAGGCGATGAAGAACGCCTCGGCGTCCAGCCCGATCTTGTCGCGCAGGAACTTGGGCAGGACGATGCGCCCGTCTTCGTCGATCTGGGTGTCCATGGCGCGCCCGTGAAAGACGCGCTCGGCCATCTTGCGCTCGATCGAGCCGGGCTGCATCCGGGCGATGCGGGCCTCGATCTCGTCCATGGCTTCGATGGTGTAGCAGTCCAGCTGGGGCTGCTTGTCCAGGCCATAGACGATGATCAGGTTGGGACGCTGTCCTGCAGACCAGTCGGGGTCGCCCTTTTCGACCACGCGGCGAAAGCTGGCCGGGATTGATACCCTGCCCTTGCTGTCCACCTTGAGGTGGCCTTCGCCTCTGAACCTGCGTGCCACTGTTCTGCGGCCCTCTTGTTATCGTTTCGCCCGCGGCTGTGCGGTGCAAAGCCCGGTTGCGGGGCCCTGAACGGACAACGGCGGACCGGGATGCTGCCACCGCCCGATCCGCCGCCCTGTCCCATCGCTGGGTGCCCGGCTACGCACGCCATCTGGGGGGATGCTGCTCGCTTGCGCGCCGGATCTCTTGTCGTGGATAAAGCGGGTTGCCTGTATGAAACCGTCTTGGGGTGTTTCGGGGTCTTCTGCCCCTTTTCCTGTCCCGTTCTATCCTGCAAACAGGAATGGCATGGGATTTCATGGGAAGCAATGGTTTTCTACCCAAGCACCCGACCTGGCGGGGCATTCCGAGGCATTCCCCGCCACCGCATACAGATGAACGCCCCGAAATTGCACCACATATAGTAAGAACAAATCATTAACGCCCCGACATAACCTGCAATTGTCGCCACCGCGCAACAGTCCCATGATTTCCCGGATTAATCAGCCATCAGCGCCTGAAACTGTGTCATCTGCCAGCGCAAGGACAGCAAGAACCACCGCAAATTTCGGATTTCAGCCGAAATTGACCCCCGAGTCACGCCGAATCACGGCGAGTCACGTGGGGGTGATTCTGGGGCTGGACACAGGTAGGGCCGGGATTCCATGAAATCCCGGCCCCTGGCTATCGTGCATCCCATGATGTCCCGGAACGGGCGCCCAGCCCCCTCAGCCGCAGCTTTCAATCAGTCGGCGCGCCATGCGACGATAGGGCAGCGCCAGCGGGCTGTCCGTCGCCGCGACCGGCACGCCGCCATCGCCGGCAAGCCGCACATCCACAGCCAGTGGCAATTCGCCCAGGAACGGCAGCTCCAGCCGGTCGGCCTCCTTGCGGACACCGCCCTCGCCAAAGATATGCTCCTCATGGCCACATTTCGGGCAGATGAAGGTCGACATGTTCTCGATCAGGCCCAGCACCGGGGTCTTCAGCGTCTGAAAGGCCCGCAACGCCTTGCGCGCGTCCAGCAAGGCCACGTCCTGCGGGGTGGACACCACCAGCGCACCTGCCACGTTGAACTTGGAACACAGGGTGAGATGAATATCCCCTGTCCCCGGTGGCATGTCGATCAGCAGCACATCCAGTTCACCCCACTGCACCTGGGTCAGAAGCTGTTGCAATGCACCCATCAACATGGGGCCGCGCCAGATCACGGCCTCTTCCTCCTTCAGCATCAGCCCGATCGAGATCATGGTCACGCCATGGGCCTGGAGCGGGATGATCATCTTGCCATCGGGCGAAGCCGGGCGCTTCGATACCCCCATCATGCGTGGCTGGCTGGGGCCATATATATCGGCATCCAGCAGCCCGACCTTCCAGCCTTCGCGCGCCAGCGCCACGGCCAGGTTCGACGAGACGGTGGATTTGCCGACCCCGCCCTTGCCGGACCCGATGGCGATGATGCGCTTGATCCCCGGCAGATCCTGCTTGCCCTGCTGCGGCGTGGGGTGGCGCCCGATCTTGAGCGATGGCGCCTCGCCCGATGGCGCCGCACGGGGCGGAGCCTTGGGCGCCGGGCCATGGGCGGTCAATGCCACAGAGACCCGAGCGACACCCTGCAGCGCGCCCACCGCGGCTTCGGCCTGCTGCCGCGCACCCTCCAGCGCGCGCGCGGCGGCGGGGTCTTCGGCCTCGATCACGAAGCGGACAATCCCCTCTTCGACCACGAGCGCGCGAACCAGGTCCCGGGACACCAGCGTCCCACCGTCCGGGTGCGCGACAGAGTCAAGCGCTTTCAAAATGTCGTCGCGGGTGATCGTCATGCCGCACTCCTGTATGTTGCGCACATTACTTGGTCACTTTCACTGACCTGGCAAGGCTTCGCTTGTGCCACCATTCACAAACCGATGCGATCGTCAGCATTTGCGCCCGCGGCCGCAGCAAAATGACGCAAGGGAAACATGCACTTGCCGCATAGCTGCATTGCAGCGAAACATATTGCGCAACCGCAGCATTCGCTTATCTTCATACCCAACCGAAGCGGTTTGGGAAAATCGCTCGCAGGACTGGAAAGACGTGGACCATGGCATACATCATACCTCATACCAGCGAAAACACGGGGGGCCTGCTGGCTCGGCTGCGTCGCCGCTGGGAACGCTACAAGGTGTATCGCCGCACGTATGCAGAGCTGAGCAACCTGTCCAGCCGTGATCTGGGCGATCTGGGGATCAGCCGCAACATGATAAGCCGCCTGGCCCGCGAAGCGGCTGACGGCAAGTGAATTCGGTTTCGGGGCCCGACCTCCTCCTCCCAGGGTCCCCGAAAGTTGGCAGGCGCATCTATCCTCCTCCCGGATGATGCCTGCTCCGACTTCGGCCTGTCGCTGCCTCGCAGCGGCAGGCCGGGGAAAGAACGACGCGCCCCACCTCCTCCCGGGGCGGATCGTGCGGATCGGACCGGTGCTTCCTCCTCCCTGCGCCGGGTCGGTTCGAGACTACGGGCCTTGCGCCCTGACAAGCCTGCGCCCCTCTCCTCCTCCCTGGGGCAACGGCATACAGACGCGGCAGCTTCCTCTCCTCCTCCCTGGAAGGTG
>SKKS01000480.1 GCA_007123625.1 Paracoccaceae bacterium | reverse complement strand
CGCGGATCGCTTTGTGCGTCGGTCATGTCGCGGCCCCTTCGGTTGCAAGCCAGTCCAGCAGCGCGGCGCTTACCGGCTCCGGGGCGGTCAGGGGCACCATGTGGCGGTGACCGGGGATGATAACGGCACGGCCCAGCGGTGCGGCGGCGGCGATAGCGCGGGCCATGTCGGGCGTTGAATTGCCATCGTCGGCGCCTGTCAGCACCAGCAAGGGGCAGGCGATGCGCGCGATCCTGTCCGCATAGGAATCATCACCCGTCGCAAAGGCGCGATAGGCCGCGCCGTAACCCTGGATGGTGTTCTGACACAGCCATGTTCCGGTCTGCTTGCGCAACACGGTTTCGTCGGGCGAAAACCAGCGGTCCAGCGGGTTGTCAAGACTGCAGCTCCCTGCGGAAATGTCGGCGGCGCGGGCCAGAACCTCGGACCGCGCCGCCGGGCTTCGGCGGTATACGGCGTTCAGCAGTGCTACGCGGGCCAGAAGGTCGGGCCGGTCGACCGCCAGTCCTGCGGCGATCAGTGCGCCCATGGAATGACCCGCCAGAGAAACCGGTGTACGTTCCAGCGTTTCAATCACGCGCACCGCCCAGGCCACGAAATCCTGCAATTCCGGCGTGCCCGAAAGCGGATCGCTCCCGCCATGGCCGGGCATATCCACCGCGATCACACAGTGGCTGTCGGCGAGCGCTGCCATCTGTGGCGCCCAGACCTCGGCGCGCAGGCCGACGCCGTGGATCAGCACCACGGGCGCGCCCGTGCCCGAGATCAACGCCCGGACACGCAGCCCGTCAGACAGATGCAGGGTTGTCGACATCATGTTCCCTGTCACCGTCTTGCGAATCACTGCTGGCATCACGGGCTCCGTTGCTCAGGCCAGAAGATGGTATACCATAATACCATCTGTCAATCACATCTTGCCTGACGGTTTGTTCCGGCCTAGCTTGGCGCGATGACTGACGCCACCGACAGCCCCTTGCGGATCACGTTTCCCGCCACGTCCCTGCGGGGACTGGTCGTTGCTCAGTTGCGCAAGGCCATCATCTCGGGCCATTTCGCCAGCGGCGCCCGGTTGGTGGAGCGCAGCCTGTGCAACCAGCTTGGTGTATCGCGCTCGGTAATCCGCGAAGCAATTCGCGTGCTGGAAGCCGAAGGATTGGTCGAGACCCTGCCCCGCAGCGGCCCCGTGGTTGCGACGCTCGATTGGCCGGTGGCCCGGCAGATCTATGACATCCGCGCCCTGCTCGAAGCCGACGCTGCGGCGGCATGTGCGCGGCAGGCGCGCGCCGAGACCGGGGCGCAGTTGACCGGCGCACTGGCAGAGCTGAAAGCCGCCTATGACCGCCTTGATCCGGAGACTCTGCTGGCGGCGACGACGCGGTTTTACGAAGTGATCTTCACCGCTGCCGGGAATGACGTGGCGTGGGATATCGTCCAGCGCCTGAATGGGCGAATCTCGCGCCTGCGCGCGATCACCCTCGCCAGCACCGACAGGCAGGTGTCAGGCTATGCCCATATGCAGCGCATCTGTGCGGCGATCTGCGCGAATGACCCCGATGCAGCCGCCTCTGCGGTTAAGGACCACCTGCGCGACGCGGCCGAAATCGCCCTCACCGGATTGCAGGGCAGCAGCTGACGGCGCGCTCAGCGCTTGGCTGGACGCCTGCGCTCAGACCTCGCGCAGGGGCTGCACGCCGGGTTTCCACAGGTAGCGCAGCACCATCTGTACGGCCTGTGCCTCGCGTTCCTGCACCATCATCGTGGATCCAAGATCGCGCTCGAAGATCACCGACAGAGTCTTGATGTTGGAGACATAGAAGTACCCCAGCGCGGCGATCGAGATATAAAGCTGGATGGGGTCGATCCCGTCGCGGAAAATCCCCTCGCGCCGCCCCTGATCCAGTATCTTCTCGATCTGTCCCACGAGTGGTGAATGCAGCGCTGGAATATCGGGGAGTGACTTGAGAAACGCCGCGTTCTGCAGGTTCTCGGTCGACAGAAGGCTGGTGAACCACGGATTTGCCAGGAAGTGCCGGAAGGTAAAGCGCACCAGCCGGTCCATCGCCTCGTCCGGACTGAGCGAGTCGAGGTTCAGCTCGCGTTCACCCACGCGGATTTCGGCATAGGCTTCCAGCAGGACGGCGCGATAAAGGTCTTCCTTGTTGCCGAAGTAATGGTAAAGCAGCCGCTTGTTTGCCCCGGCGCGCGCGGCAATCGCATCGACCCGCGCCCCGCCCAGCCCGTGTGCGCAGAACTCGGCCCGCGCTGCGGCAAGGATCGCCTCCTTGGTGCGCTCCGAATTCCGCGGGCGGCGGACAGGCTCAGCCACTGCCCGTTTTCGGGGCGCTGGTTTTGAAGATGAGGCTTGTGACACGTCGATTGATCACCGGAATGCTGAAAAGGATCGAAAGGACGATCAGCCCGCAGATAACCGCAGAAACCGGTCGGGTAAAGAACGGGCTGAGATCTCCGTTCGACAGGGCGAGGCCGCGCCGCAGGTTCACATCCAGAAGGGTGCCAAGGATGATGCCCATGACAAGCGGCGCCATCGGATAGCGCATTTCGCGCAGAAAGAACCCCACCACGCCAAAGACCAACATCACATAGACATCGAACATGCGCTGCGCGATCGCAAACGACCCGACCACGCACAGCACATAGACAACCGGCATCAGGCGTTCGCGCGGGACCGTCATGACCCGCAGAAGCGGCCGCGTCAGCAACAGGCCCAGCACCGTGATCGCCAGCGTAGCAAGCACCAGCATCGCCACCACCTTGTAAAGGAATGGCGCGTTTTCCACCATCAGCATCGGGCCCGGGCGGATGCCGTGAATATACATCGCCGCGATCAGAACCGCCGCCGCCGCCGACCCTGGCAGCGCGAGCGTCAGCGTGGGGATCATCGACCCCGGGATTGCCGCGCTGTTGCCTGTCTCGGCTGCGATCAGGCCTTCCAGACTGCCCTTGCCAAAGCGGTCGGATTCGGCACTTTTGCGCCGGGCCGCCGCGTAAGAGCCCCAGGCGCCGATATCCTCGCCGACGCCGGGCACGATCCCCACAAGCGTCCCAATGATGCCGGAACGCACCGTGGTCCGGCGGTATTTCCACACATCGGCCATGCGCGGCACCACCCGGTCCGAGGCATCGACGATCCGCGCCGAAACCTTGCGCTTCATGACCACAAGGATTTCGGCCAGACCAAAAGCGCCCACCATCGCCGGGATCAGGTCGATCCCGCCGCCAAGTGCCGGCACGCCAAAGGTGAAGCGCCTGAAACCATGCAGCCCCTCCATGCCGATCATTGCCACCAGCAGCCCGAGGATCCCCGCAACATAGCCTTTGATGGGATCATCGAACGCTGTCAGCCGCCCCGATATCACCACCCCGAACAGGGCCAGCCAGAAGAATTCATAGGATCCGAAGTTCAGCGCCGCTTCGGTCAGCAGCGGAGCCAGCAGCGCCAGAAACAGAATCCCGACCAGTGTGCCAAGCGCGGACGAGGTCGTGGCCAGCCCCATCGCCAGCCCCCCCTTGCCCGCCAGCGCCAACGGATGCCCATCCAGCGCGGTGGCAGCACTCGCCGGGGTGCCGGGGATCGCCAGCAGGATCGCCGTTCGGCTGCCTCCATAGATGGCGCCGACATAGATACACATCAGGCTCAGGATCGCCTGATCGGGGGGCATGGGATACGTCAGCGTGACCAGCAGCGCGACACCCATGGTCGCCGTCAGTCCGGGCAGAACACCGATGATGATGCCCACCAGTGTTGCCCAACCCACGTTGAACAGGGATTGCGGCGTCATGAAGAACGCGATGCCGTCACCCAGAAGGGTCAGACCCTCAAACATGGTCGCCGACTTTCATTGCCTTAGCCACCATTGGCCCGATGACCGTCATGGCAGGCGCACCAGAAAGCCGCGCTCGAACACCAGCGACACGATCACGCCGACCAGCGCGGCCTGAATGGCGGCGGTCAGCAGGGTACGCCACAGCGGATGCGGCGACGACGCAAAGCCGCGCTCGAACACGACGATATAGACGAAAACGAATACCGCAGTCGCTGCCCAGAACGGCAGCCACCCGACCAGAACCAGCGCATAGCCAAGCGCTAGGCCCAGCGTCACGCCAACGCGCGCGGCATCGTTGGTGACGAACTGACCGCCGAAACCACGCCAGCCCGCGCCGTCCCCTGCCACCTTTACCGACCGCAGGGTCAGGATTGCACCGCAGATCGCCAAAGCGATCCCCAGAAGCCCCGGCACCAGACCGGGCACTGTCGCGGGATGGATGCGCCGCGCCTCCAGCCGAGGCATTTCCCAGGACATCCAGACAATCGCCACACCCAGAACCAGCAGCACAAGCCCGGTCAGCAGATCGGCCCGCACAAGATGGTCTTCGCCCGCACCGTCCGGACGCGGAGGAACGGGCGGTGTATCATGCATGTTGCCGCCCGCGCCTGCGGGCGCGGACGGCTTTGGTGTTTCCCGGCTCACTGTGCCGAAATCTCGGTCATCGTGTCGCAGTCGAAGCCAAGCTCGACCGGGTCCATCACCGCCTCGCCGCGCGCGGCCTTGCCGCATGCATCAGCAATGGCAATTGGGATGGAGCGCTCGCGCGCCAGGTCGCCCCAGGACGGGGCCAGCACGGCGCCGAAGCCTTCGGCATATTCGCGCAGGGACTCGGATGTCGCGACATGATTTTCCCAGATGTAATCCATCGTCGCGATCACTTCATCCGGCACACCACGCGGGATGAATATCCCGAAGTAATCGGGCGCCAGCGGCATATCCAGCCAGTCCGTGATCGGCGGAACCGGATCCATGCCTTCGACCACCAGCGGCGTGTCGGACATGATTGCAAGCGGACGAAGGCGCCCGCCGCGCGCAAGTTCGATCTGCTCAACAGCCAGCTGCGTGGTCACCATCGCTTCGCCTGCGGCGGTGGCGGTGGCCGCGGGGGCGCCGCCGTCATAGGTGATCATGCGGAAGTCGAAATCGCCCGCGGTCGCCAGGCTCGAAATCGCGGTCCCGCCAGACGAGGTCACACCAGCCGTTGCAACGGTGATGTCGCTGCCACGCGAGCGGAACGCTTCGAGCAACTCGCCAAAGTCCTGGAACTCGCTGTCAGAGGGCACGCTGATCATGGGCGCGTTGGCGACCGACAGGTAGATATGCCAGTCGTCGATCGAGGTATCTTCGATCAACCCGCTGATCGAATAGGTCGCGTTGTTCTTGATGGCATTCGCGGTCCAGGTCATGCCGTCGCGTGGCGCATCCAGTACCGCCTGCGTACCGATCGACCCCGACGCACCGCCCTGGTTGACGATGACCACGTTGACACCAAGCGCTTCGGCGATAATCGGTGCGGTGACGCGCGTGACCTGATCGGTGGACCCGCCGGCCCCCCAGGGTACGATGATGTTGATGGGCCCGCTGGGTTGCCAGTCCTGTGCCGCCGCGCCGGTTGCCAACGCAACTGTGGCCAGGGCCCCGGCAGCAAGCCGCGCTCCGATCCGATGTTTCATTTCCCTATTCCTCCCTAGGTGCCGTCCCGCAGCGGACAGCGCGGTCCCAAGCCTGTGGGCGGCGCGGGCTTCTGTCAAGCCATAAGTAACCATCCGGTTCTTTTTCCCGTTTCACGCGCCCCTCGCGCGTGACCTGCCTCAAGCCCCCGGAGCGGTGCCAAGGGCATCCACCAGCCCGTTCAGATACCCAAGTGCGGCGGCGGCGGTGGTCGCGCCGTCGGGCACATAGACGAAGGGTTCCACCGCCGGCGGAGAGGACCAGTCAACAGCCAGCAACGCCTGCATGAACGGGCCCAGCCGGTCGCTTCCCTGCCCCGGTCCGCGCCGGTTGCTGTCATTGAACTGCACATGCGCGATCAGGCCGGTCGGCAGCCAATGCGCGGCCAGATCCGCCAGCGACGCGGTCTCTCCACGCAGGGCGTGGCCGGTGTCGATCATGGTGCGCAGGCCGGGTTCGCCAGAAGCCTCGACCAGCGCGGCGGCCTCGGCCAGCGAGGTGACGAAATCGGCCTCATCCGATGAAATCGGCTCGATGCAATAGACCATGCCCGCCGCCCGCGCCCGCGCCCCGGCTTGCGCCAGATGCGCCAACGCCACGGCGCGCGCGCGCTCAGGGTCCGTGCCAAGCCGCCGCTGTTTCGGCGATCCGTGTACCAGAACGCGCCCCCCCAGACCGGCGCAAAGATCGACCAGTGCTGCCAGCGCATCGGCGGTCCGCTGGCGCATATCCGGCGCCGAATCGGTGATGGACAACCCCTCGGGCGCGACCAGAAGCCAGTGCAAGCCGGTCACCTCCAGCCCGTGATCGGCAACGATGCCCCGCGTCTCGGCGATCTGTCTGTCCGACATCCGGGTCGGGTCCGGGGCCAGCGTATAGGGCGCGATTTCCAACCCGGAATAACCCATCGCAGCGGCAAGGCGGCATTGTTCGGCCAGCGGCACATCGGCAAGAACTTCGTTGCAGAGGCTGAATTTCATGACTAACACCACTTCCTTGTGCGCTTTTTCACCGCGCATATGCTCTGGCACAGACCTGTGTCGTGTCAATCGCCCTCGGGCGCCATCTGTCGGCGGATGCCACGAAGGCAGCCAAAGCCAACCAGACTGCGGAAGCACGAAGGTCACGCGAAAGGATCGACATGGACATTCAAGCGCTGGTCTGGCTGACGTTGGCGCTGGGGGCGGGTGCGATTGCCAAGGGCGCTACCGGGCTAGGCTTGCCGCTGATCGCCTTGCCGCTGCTGACAACCGTTGTCGGGTTGCAACAGGCAATCGGGATCATGTTGATCCCGATCCTGTCGACCAATGCCTATCAGATCTGGACCTACCGCGCGGCGCGCACGCTTCCGGGGCTGGCGTTTCTGCCGGGCTTTCTGGGGCTTGGCGCCGTGGGGATCGGGTTGGGCACCTGGGCGCTGGATTCGTTGCCCGAACGGACGCTGGAAATCGGGTTGGGCATCATGCTTCTGGCCTATGTCGTGCTTCGGTTGGCCCGGCCCGGGCTCGTCCTGTCCGAACAGGCCGGGCGCCGCATGGGCCCGGTTGCGGGGCTGGCGGCAGGAACATTGCAGGGGGCAACCGGCATCGCTGCGCCCATCGGCGTGACTTTCATTCATGCGCTGGGGCTGGATCGGAGGGCGTCGGTCTTTGCGGTTTCGGTGATGTTCCTGGGCTTTGGCATGGTGCAACTTCCGGCGCTTGTGGTTGCGGGGATCTATCAGCTGAGCTGGTTGTGGCTGGGGGTATTCGCCTGCATTCCCATCGTCGTTTTCATGCCGGTGGGCGAATGGCTTGGCCGTATCAGCAGTCAGCGCACCTTTGACCTGATGATCCTTGGCTTTCTGACGCTGGCCGGGGCGCGGATGGTCATCGGCATCTGAGCAAGCGATTTTCACGCTTGACCGAACCGACGCGCCGGGGCTAAGTAACCATAAGGTTACATCTGGGCACCCTAACCGGCGTGCCACCATTCAGGGAGGACACGGGATGGGCGAACAGCGGCTTGGCCTGATCATGCATGGCGTCACCGGGCGCATGGGCTATAACCAGCATCTTGTGCGCTCGATCCTTGCGATCCGGGATCAAGGCGGGATCGTGCTGAAGAACGGCGACCGGTTGATGCCCGATCCGATCCTTGTTGGCCGCAACGCCGACCGGGTCCGCGCGGTGGCCGAACGCCACGGTATTGCGCGCTGGAGCGACGATCTGGACGCGGCGCTGGCCAATCCCGACGATACCGTGTTCTTCGACGCCGGCACCACACAGATGCGCGCACAGCTTCTGGAGCGCGCCCTGGCTGCGGGCAAGCATGTCTATTGCGAGAAACCCACCTCGGACGATCTGGACATGGCGGTCAAGCTGGCCCGGACGGCGCGCGCGTCAGGGCTTAAACACGGCGTGGTGCAGGACAAGCTGTTCCTGCCCGGTCTGATGAAGCTGGCGATGCTGCGGGATTCGGGGTTCTTTGGCGAAATCCTGTCGGTGCGGGGCGAATTCGGCTACTGGGTGTTCGAGGGCGACTGGCAGCCCGCACAGCGCCCGTCCTGGAACTATCGCCTCGCCGACGGCGGGGGCATCATCCTCGATATGCTGTGCCACTGGCGCTACGTGCTCGACAACCTGTTCGGCGAGGTGCGCGCAGTGTCCTGTCTGGGCGCGACCCACATTCCCAAACGGGTCGATGAGGCCGGAAAAACCTATGCCGCCGATGCCGACGATGCCGCCTATGCGACGTTCGAGCTGGAAGGCGGGGTGATCGCGCAGCTGAACTCGTCCTGGGCGGTGCGCGTGCGGCGCGACGATCTGGTGACGTTCCAGG
>SKKS01000169.1 GCA_007123625.1 Paracoccaceae bacterium | reverse complement strand
GATTCGAAAGCTGGTTCGCATCGAACGCGGCCTTCGACCAGTTGCAGGCGGCGGCGCACCTGTCGTGTGCCATCTGTGGCAGCGCCACGGTCGAAAAGGCGCTCATGGCGCCCGCCGTCGCGACCAATGCTGCTGCTCCAGTTCCGACCGGCGCGCCCGCGCCGAAAATTCAGTCAATGGCCGTCCCCGACCCCCAGCTTGCCGCCCGCCTGCAGGCCCTTCGCGACCATGTCGAGATGAATTCCAGCTATGTCGGCACCGAATTCGTCAAACAGGCGCGCGAAATGCATCTGGGTGACCTGCCCGAACGCCCGATCCACGGCGAGGCCCGCATCGACGAAGCGCGCGCCCTGCTTGAAGACGGCATTCCCGTCGCGCCACTGCCCTTTCTTCCTACGCGCAAGACCAACTGATGGCGCCACTGTGCGCTGGACCACAGCACCTGCGCAGCGCTGCCCGTTGTGTGCATCAGCGCGCATGGTAGATATGTTCATGTTAATGGAAACAGGAGCGGCACATGGGACAACTGGTTGACGGAAAGTGGCACACCGAATGGTATGACACCAAATCCACCGGTGGCGCCTTCAAACGCGACACGTCGAAATTCCGCAACTGGGTCACTGCGGACGGCAGCGCCGGGCCGTCGGGCGACGGCGGGTTCAAGGCCGAAACCGGGCGCTATCATCTGTATGTTTCCTACGCCTGTCCCTGGGCGCACCGCACGTTGATCTTTCGGGCGCTCAAGGGATTGGAGGCCCATATCGACGTCTCGGCCGTGCATCCCGACATGCTGGACGAGGGCTGGGAGTTCGGCACCGACTTCCCCGGCGCCACCGGCGACCGGTTGTTTTCCGAGCCCTTCCTGCGCAACATCTATCTGCGCGCGAAACCCGATGTGTCCGGGCGGGTGACGGTGCCGGTGCTGTGGGACAAGGAACGCGGAACAATCGTGTCCAACGAATCCGCCGAGATCATTCGCATGCTCAACAGTGCCTTCGACGGGATCACCGGCAACACCGATGACTACTGGCCCAAGGATCAGCGCGGCGCGATCGAGCCGGTGAATGACCGCATTTACAACACTGTGAACAACGGTGTTTACAAATCCGGCTTCGCCACCACGCAAAAGGCCTATGACAGCGCGGTTTCGGAACTTTTCGCATCGCTCGACTGGCTGGAAGGGCTTCTTGGCGACAACCGCTACCTGATGGGCGACCGGCTGACCGAGGCCGACTGGCGCCTGTTCCCCACGCTGCTGCGCTTCGATGCGGTCTATCACGGGCATTTCAAATGCAACCGTCGGCGGATCGTCGATTATCCGAACCTCTGGGGGTATACGCGCGAGCTGTACCAGGTGCCCGGTGTGGCGGCGACGGTCCATATGGACCATATCATTCGCCACTACCATTACAGTCACGACACCATCAACCCGCACCGGATCATCCCCATCGGCCCCGTGCTGGACTTCGCCGCGCCGCACGGGCGGGGGTAGAGAGAGCGTTGCTGCGGGGCGGCAGGTTGCGCGGGCGCTTGCGATGTCGCAGCTTGCCCGCAGGCCCGGCCATCCCCTATGTTGCGCCCCGTCATTGCCAAGGGGAAACCGATGCGCCATTTGCCTGCAGCTCTGTTGCTTGCCGTGCTGCCCGAGGCCGCCACCGCGCAGGCCTTCACCACCGCCGCCGAGGTGCGACCGATCCTGGAGCTGACCCGCGCCAACTGGGTCGCCATAGGCACGCAGACCGGGCAGGATCTGCTGTATTTCACGCAGATCCTGTCCTGGCGCTGTGGGTTGAGCGAAATCCGCTACGGGATAAACGGCGCCCCGCCCGAGCAGGTCTTTGAAATGGAGCCCTGCTACGCAGATACCAACCAGCCCAACGCCATCCGCGCGTTGCCCTATGTGGGTTACGGGTTGGGCAGCATCGAATCGGTGACGGTCGAAATTGTCTATGAAGACGGGGTAAGTGCCGGGGCGAAGTTCACGCGCGCCGAGGTTTTACTGCACTGATCCGCGCTTGCGCGTCCTGTGCCCTTACCAAGGTTAGCGCTTCCCCCTCCGTTTCACCCCGCCCCGCTGCCCCGGTCGACCCGCCGTCGAGCGGCCTTTCATCTTGACCGCGTCCTCGACCGCTGCATCCACTGACGATTGCCGCGCCAGCGGGTCATCGGCCACGGCCAGTTCCACCGCCTCCAGGCGCTTTACCTCGTCGCGCAGCCGCGCCGCTTCCTCGAACTCCAGGTTCTCGGCGGCCTTGCGCATGTCGGTGCGCAGGCCCTCCAGATGCGCCTTGAGGTTCGCGCCGGGTTTCACTTTTTCGATCTGCGCCGTCACGCGGACCATGTCCGTATCGCCCTGCCACAGCCCGGCCAGCACATCTTCGACATTCTTGCGCACGGTCTGGGGCGTGATCCCGTGCTCCACGTTATACGCCACCTGCTTTTCACGGCGGCGGTTGGTTTCGGCGATCGCGCGTTCCATCGAACCGGTGATCCGGTCGGCGTACATGATCACGCGGCCGTCGGCGTTGCGCGCCGCCCGTCCGATGGTTTGCACAAGCGAGGTTTCCGAGCGCAGGAACCCTTCCTTGTCGGCATCGAGGATCGCCACCAGCCCGCATTCGGGGATATCCAGCCCCTCACGCAGCAGGTTGATGCCGATCAGCACATCGAACGCCCCCAGCCGCAGGTCGCGCAGGATCTCGATCCGTTCGATGGTATCGATGTCCGAGTGCATGTAGCGCACCCGAATCCCCTGTTCATGCAGGTATTCGGTCAGATCCTCGGCCATGCGCTTGGTCAGCACCGTCACCAGCACGCGCAGGTCCTTCGCCGCCACTTTGCGGATTTCGTCCAGCAGGTCATCGACCTGCATTTCCACCGGGCGGATTTCGACTGGCGGATCGATCAGCCCGGTGGGGCGGATCACCTGTTCGACGAAGACGCCGCCCGCCTGCTCCAGCTCCCAAGCCGAGGGTGTGGCCGATACGAACACCGATTGCGGGCGCATGGCGTCCCATTCCTCGAACTTGAGGGGTCGGTTGTCGGTGCAGGACGGCAAGCGAAAGCCATGCTCGGCCAGGGTGATCTTGCGCCGAAAGTCGCCGCGATACATGCCGCCGATCTGCGGGACGCTGACGTGGGATTCATCGGCAAAGACGATGGCCGTGTCGGGGATGAACTCGAACAGGGTTGGTGGCGGCTCGCCGGGCGCACGGCCTGTCAGATAGCGTGAATAGTTCTCGATCCCGTTGCACACGCCGGTGGCTTCCAGCATTTCAAGGTCGAAACTGGTACGCTGTTCCAGGCGCTGCGCTTCCAGCAGCTTGCCTTCGGCCACCAGCTGGTCCAACCGCAGGATCAGCTCGGCCTTGATGCCCTTGATCGCCTGCTGGATGGTCGGGCGCGGGGTCACATAGTGGCTGTTGGCGTAGATCCGGATCTTGTCGAACCTGTCCGTTTTCGAACCTGTAAGGGGATCGAACTCGGCGATTTCCTCCAGCTCATCACCAAAAAATGACATCCGCCAGGCGCGGTCTTCCAGGTGGGCAGGCCAGACCTCGATCACGTCGCCGCGCACGCGGAAGCTGCCGCGCTGGAATGCGGTGTCGTTGCGGCGGTACTGCTGCGCCACAAGCTCGGCCATGATCTTGCGCGGGTCATGGCTTTCGCCGGCCACCAGATCCTGCGTCATCGCCGAATAGGTTTCGACCGATCCTATGCCATAGATGCACGATACCGACGCCACGATGATCACATCGTCCCGTTCCAGCAACGCCCGGGTGGCCGAATGGCGCATCCGGTCGATCTGTTCGTTGATTTGCGACTCCTTCTCGATGAAGGTATCGGTGCGCGGGACATAGGCTTCGGGCTGGTAGTAGTCGTAGTAGCTGACGAAGTATTCCACCGAATTGTCGGGGAAGAAGCCCTTGAATTCGCCGTACAATTGCGCGGCCAGCGTCTTGTTTGGTGCAAGGATGATCGCCGGGCGCTGGGTTTCCTCGATCACCTTGGCCATGGTATAGGTCTTGCCGGTGCCGGTCGCGCCCAGCAGCACCTGGTTCTGGTCGCCCGCCAGCAGCCCTTCGACCAGTTCGGCAATCGCACGCGGCTGGTCGCCTGCGGGCTCGAACGGCGCGGCCATGCGGAAGCGTCTGCCGCCTTCCAGCTTTGCGCGGGCGGGCGCGGTGGTTGTCATGGTGGTCGTTGTCATGGCAGATCCGATCGGGGCGTTGCAGACAGAGGATGGAGGTTTTGCGCCACGCTTCAACCCCTGTCCAGCGCTGTGTGCGGCGTAAATCTGCGCGAGCGGGGTTCAACCCCATTGTGACGCGGGGGGCAATCTGCGAAGATTCGACTTGTGAACTGTTCGTTGTAGTTACCGGGTGATGATTTTGATTTCTGCGAAGCTCCGCTCGTTTGCACTGCGGTGCACCTTGGGTGCAGCGCTGGCTCTCCCTCTGCCAGCAGGCGCTTTCGAGCGCTTGGAGTTCAACACGCCCGGTGCGGATAGCGGCCTGCGCGACGCGCTGATGCGCGCGTCGTTGCTGGTCAGTGCCGATTCCGAAGGGTTGAGCGACGCGCTGGAGGTGTTCGCGATTGCCCGCGTGGAATACGGGCGCCTGATCGGGGTGCTTTACGAAGCCGCGCGGTATTCCGGCACCATCAGCGTGCTTGTGAATGGCCGCGAGGTCGCCGAGATGTCGCCGCTGGACCCGCCCGCGCAGATCGGAACCATCGAGATCACGGTCAATCCCGGGCCGGAATTCGCGTTTGCCCGCGCCGAGATCGCCCCCCTGGTGCCCGGCACTGCGCCGCGTGCGGGGTTCGCCACAGGCGCGCCCGCGCGTAGCACCACCGTGCGCGATGCGGCGCGTGATGCCATCGACGACTGGCGCGACATCGGACACGCCAAGGCCGAACCCGCCGGACAGGATGTGGTCGCCGATCACCGCACACAGCTGCTGGATGCCGCCATCTCTCTCCGGCCGGGGCCGCGCTTGCGGTTCGGGGCGTTGTCTGTCGCGGGCAATGAAAACGTACGCGAGGCGCGGATCCGCACCATCGCGGGCCTGCCCACGGGCGAGGTGTTTTCGCCAGATGCCGCGCGACGCAGTGCCGACCGGCTGCGGCGGACCGGGGCCTTTGCCTCGGTCGCACTCCGCGAGGCCGAGGTGCCGAACCCTGACGGCACGCTGGATTTCGACGTGTCCGTGGTCGAGGCCCCGCCGCGTCGGATCGGCGCCGGAGCGGAATACGACACCGAAGACGGCGTGCGGCTCAGCGCGTTCTGGATGCACCGCAACCTGCTTGGCGGGGCCGAGCGGTTGCGGATCGAAGGCGAGGTCGGTGGCCTGGGCGCGCGTTCGGGCGGCATGGATTATCGCCTGAGCGGCACCTACACGCGCCCGGCGACCATCACCCCGGACACGGCGCTGAGCGTCGGCGTGCTGCTGGAAAGCGAGGACGAGCGCGATTTCGAGGCACGGCGCGCGCGCGTCAGCGTCGGGTTGACGCATATCTTCTCGGACACGCTGACCGGTGACGCGGCGATCGCCTATCAGTTCGAGCGCGCGCGGTTCGGAACGGCGCGGGCACAGCGGGCAAATTTCAGCACGGTCAAGCTGCCGCTCGGGCTGACATGGGACCGGCGCGATGACGCGCTCGACCCAACGCGCGGGTTCTATCTGGCTGGCACAGCCACACCGTTTCTGGGCCTGCGCGACGCCGACAGCGGGGCGCAGGCCACACTGGACGCGCGCGCCTATTACAGCGTCGATGCCGAGGGGCGCTATGTCCTTGCGGGGCGCGCGCAGGCGGGTGTGGTCATCGGTGCCGATATTGCACGCACGCCGCGCGCGATGCTGTTCTACTCAGGCGGTGGCGGCACCGTGCGCGGACAGCCGTTCCGGTCGCTCGGGGTCACTGTCGGGGGGGTATCCTCGGGCGGGCAGGGCTTTGCAGCCTTGTCGGGCGAGGTCCGCGCGGGCGTGACCGGTACCATCAGCCTTGTGGCCTTCGCCGATGCCGGGCGCGTGTCCGAAGGCGCGTTCAGCGGGGCTTCGGACTGGCACGCGGGCGCGGGGCTAGGCTTGCGCTATGACACAGCGGTTGGGCCTTTGCGGCTGGATCTGGGCTTTCCGGTGCAGGGGGCGACCGGCAGCGGCATGCAGATCTACATCGGCATCGGACAGGCGTTCTGATGCGTGTGCTTGTCTTTCTGGCCGCGCTGGCGGCGCTCGTGCTGGTCCTGCCGCCCAAGGCAGTGGCGCAAAGCGGCGAAAGCGACGTGGGCTTTATCACCCGCCTGTTGCAGGACAGCCTGTCGGAAGCGGGCCGCGACGTGCAGATACGCGGTTTCCGGGGGGCGCTGTCCTCGCGGGCCACCATTGATGAAATGATCATCTCCGACGACGAAGGCCCGTGGTTGATACTCCGCGATGCAACGATGCAGTGGAACCGCAGCGCGCTGTTATCGCGCCGGATCGAGATTGCCGAGATCACGGCCGCCGAACTCATCCTGATGCGCCCGCCGCAAACCGACGCAGATGGCCTGCCGGCACCCGAGGCGCTCGACGACGCGAGGCCCCTGTTTGCGTTGCCGGAACTGCCGGTGGCTGTGCAGATCGGTGAGTTGCAGATCGACCGGATCGAATTGGGCGCCGGATTTCTGGGCACCGAAGTTGCGGTGACGGCGGCGGGGAACATGTTCTTGCAAGACGGCGCGGGCCGCGCCGCGCTGCGCATAGCGCGCGTCGACGGCGCCGAAGGCGAATTCGACCTGAACGCGCAGTTTTCCAACGTTACGCAGATTCTATCGCTGGACCTTGCGCTGAGCGAGGGGCCGGACGGAATCGCAGCGAACCTGCTGGGCATCCCCGACCGCCCCTCGACCAGCCTGCGGATCGAGGGCGAGGGGCCTCTGGACGATTTCACCGCTGAGATCGCCGTGGGCACCGACGGACAGGACCGCATCAGTGGCCAGATCGCGCTGACCGGCGACGGTGTCAGCACGGCGCAGGCGCTCACAGTCGATATCGCGGGCGATCTGCGCCCATTGCTGGTCGAGGATTTCCAGCCCTTTTTCGGCGCTGAAAGCGAGCTGCGCGCCCAGGCACAGCGCCAGCCTGACGGGCGCTTGCAGCTTGATGACCTGACCGTGAGCACCAACCTTCTGGACCTGCAGGGCCGGGCCGCGCTGGGCGCGGATGGTGTCCCCGAGGTGATCGACCTGACCGGGCGTGTGGCCGCTGCCGACGGCACGCCCGTCGTGCTGCCCATAGGCGGGCCCCGTACCACGGTTGCGCGGGCCGATCTTCGCGTGACCTTCGACGCCGACGAAAGCCAGGATTGGGAGTTGGAGTTCGACATCCGCGACCTGGAGCGCGAAGACATCGCAATCGACCGTGTGATTGCCAGCGGGATCGGACGGATCGCGCAAGGCCCGGATGGGGCGCTTGAAGTGGTCGATGCGGTGGTCGATTACGATCTTGAAGGGATCGTGCCCGCCGACCCGGCTTTGGCGCGCGCGATTGGCGACAGTATCACCGGCAGCACCGGGATCATCTGGCGCGTGGGGGAACCCGTGTTCGTGCCGGGCCTGCTGCTTGAAGGCGAAGACTACTGGCTTCAGGGCGAAGCCGCGCTGGACGACGGCGCCGTGCGGCTGGATATCGAGGCCGAGTTGTCGCAGATCGCGCGTTTTTCGGACCTTGCCGGGCGCGACCTTTCGGGTGCGCTCGGCGGCTCGGTCGTGGGCCGCGTGAACCCGCTGACTGGCAGTTTCGATCTCCAGGCGGGACTGGCCGGGCAGAATGTCACCATCGGCATCGACGAGGTGGACAGCTTGCTTGCGGGTGCGAGCGAGATCCGGCTGGATGCGCGCCGCGATGCCTCTGGCATTACCCTGCGGCGGGTTGCGGCCACCGCCCAGACCCTGCGCGCCGAGCTGTCGGGGGTCATCCGCTCCGACACGCTGCTTCTGGGCGGCGATTTGGATTTTTCCGACCTGTCAGTGCTGGGCGCCGACTACAGCGGTGCGTTGGATGCGCAGATCGACCTGCGCAGTGACAACGGCACCGAGCGGCTGGAAATGACCGCCACCGGGCGCGACCTTGCGGTGGGGCAGACCGAAGTTGACCGCGCGTTGCAGGGCGTGACGCAACTGCGGCTGGAAGCAGCGCTTGTCGACGGGGTGATCATGCTCGACCTGCTGGATCTGAACAATCCCGCGCTGGTCGCCACCGCCCGGGGCATGATCGCGCCCGAGGTGCTGGACATTCAGGCACAGGTGAACATGCCGTCGCTTGCGGCGCTGGGCAACGGCTATGGCGGCGCCATTGATGCGCAGATCGCGCTGCG
>SKKS01000038.1 GCA_007123625.1 Paracoccaceae bacterium | reverse complement strand
CCAACACGTCGGACTCCCAGGCAAAGCCTGCCAGCGGCTCGAACGGGGCGGTATCGGCCGAAAAGGTCACCCGTCGACCGGCGCCCTCGAAACGCAGGGCAAAACAATCGGTCACGGGCGGATGGTCGACCCGCAGCGCCGAGACGCAGAGGCTGCCGTCATCCAGGATCGTGCCCGGCTCGATCACCTGCAGGGTGACCAGATCCTCCAGCGGCGGGCGCCCCTCGTCGGCCATGCGCAGAGCAATGTCGAAGGCCATGCTGTCCATGAACCCGGCCCAGTATTCCGCCAGTCCGGGCGGGCCGAACACCGTCACGGGACGGCGCAGGCCGGTTGTCCACGCCGTATGCAGCAGCGCGCCCAGTTCCAGCACATGGTCCGAATGCAGATGCGTGATGAACACCGGCGGAAGGTGACGCAGGTCGACGCCCGCCTCAACCAGGCCGCGTGTCACACCCAGCCCGCAGTCGATCACGGCCAGGGCCGAATCCAGCTGCAACAGGCTGGAGGTCGGCTGCGCGCCCCCCTTGCGCAGCGCCGGGCCACCCTTGGACCCGATGGTGACCAGACGCCCTGTCATGTGCCTTTCTTACCCCCTGCGTTCCGTCGAACTTCTTCTCGCGACTGTCCCAGAAGTCGAAATCGTCGTCCTGAAGCGGCGTCTCGGACACGCGCGGCGGTCAGGTGCTGGGGAAAGCGTGTCTCGAACATGAAGAACATGGTATTGTCCAGCTTCTCGGGACGCAATGCGGCGTTCGAGGCCCCTCGAACGCCTGCCGGTCGGGCCCGTGGGGCAGTATCATGTTTGTGCAGGCTGATCCCGCCCGGAACGAAGTCATGCGGCTTGGCCCGACATTCCCCAAGTGGCGTGCCGACTGACGTGAAGATCTTCTGAATCTGTCCGCCGGATGAGCATTTTCTTCCCCGAGCGCCGTCTGCGGTCGCCTGAACGTCTGCTGTTGTGCACAGTCCGGCTGGCACGCAAGGTTTGGCCCAGATGGCTTCGCGGGCTTGGAGGATCAGATCGTCGGTATGTGCCCGAAGCAGTCGGTCGGATGAGGTAGCACAGTGGCTTCGGCTCCGAAAACTTGGCCCCGTCAACCATCGATCACATGAGCAAAGATTACCCAAAACCGGAGTTCTTGGAAATTTGCGACGGAAATCGACGTCACTGCCGTTGAATAGGTTGAGGAGTGCTGGCCAGGCCAGTGCTGATCGTCATAGCATCTGAAGGAAAAAACATGGGCTTCCATTTCAAGATTTTGCCAGTGGCTGGCATCGCAGTGATTATGTCCGTTCTTGGCTCGGCAGGTATAGCCCAGCAGGGCATGGGTTCAGGCCACGGAATGCGAGGTGGCCATGGGATGATGACAATGTTGCAAGGCGTGGATACAACTCACGCCGAGGTAACTGAGCTGCGTGACCTGTTCATGAACCATCGCCAGATCAGTCGAACCGTGACGAATCTTCCCAACGGCATTCGGACCGTGACCGAGACAGACGATCCTGACCTCGCAGCTGTCATCGTCAGCCATGTGGTTGGAATGAACGCGCGTGTTCAGGAAGGCCTTGACCCGCAGGTAAGGATCCAGAGCCCAACGCTTGATGTGATCTTCGCCAATCGAGCGCTGATTGACACAGTCCTTGAACCTACTCCGACGGGCATTGTCGTCACTCAGATATCTTCAGACCCCATGACGGTCGTCGCGCTGCAGACCCATGCCGCAGAGGTGACCGAAATGGTAAATCACGGCATGAGAGCGGTACGCGGTGCGATGATGCGTCAGTAAGGTATTGACGATCATTGGCGGCGGCTGCGACCTGAGCGAAATCGAACACTACAATCTCATGAGATCAGGGGCCTCAAACCCGCTGTGCGCTTGCGTGAGGCCTCGGTGACTGTCCGCTTCGTCAGCAGACACGACCCTCCCGGCGACCGCCGCAGCTCCGCCGAGGAAATTGCACGACCCGCTGACCGCGCATGTCTTCGGTCGGTGCGGTCTCCCAGCCCCCCGCACGCCACCGCCTGCCCCCGCCCCGGCTGCGCGCGGGGGACGGCCTTTTCTCTGGGCGGTGCGGGGGAAAATGGTCTGGACAGGGTCCGGTTGTGGCGGCAATGGATAGGTAGCGACACTCTGTGGCTGTAGTGTCATGGGGAACCTGCCGGGGCCTCGTTCCTCTGCACCCTGATGGAACGAGGAAGACGACAAGATGAGCGACAAGACACTCGTGTGCGACGTGCTGATCGTCGGTGGCGGCCCGGCGGGGCTGTCGGTGGCCTCGACCCTGCCGGACGATGTGAGGACCGTGATCGTGCACCAGGATCACGAGATCGGCCTGCCGGTGCGCACCTCCGGCGCCTGCTGGATGCAGGATGTCGAGCGGCTGGGCATCCCGGTCGAGATGTGCAAGCGCATGAACATCCACGACGCCTATTCCGACAACGAACACACGCGCGTTGCGCTGGGCAAGGAGATCCCGGTGATCCTTGATACGCCCAGGCTCTACAAATGGCTTGCGGAACAATCCGATCACAAGGACCGAACCCTGCTTCTGGGCACCAAGTTTCTCTCTACCCAGCAGCGCGATGACGGGCTGTACGAAAGCAGGATCCGCGCCCGCGACAATTCCTATGACTGCGTCATCTCGAAATACATCGTTGACGGGTCCGGATGGCATTTCGCGGTGCTCAACGCGCTTGGTCTTGTGGAGAAGCCCGAGCGGCTTGCGGTGGGAATCGAATACGAATACCCCTTGGGTGACAACGCGGACGATCGCGTCCTCATCTTCTTCGGCGAAAAGGTCCTGGCGGGCTACGGCTGGGCGTTCGCCACGGCGCAGGGGACGATGCGCCTTGGCGTCGGCGTGATCCAGCCCGACACCGACAAGTCCCCCCGCGACCTGATCGATGCCGTGGTGAGGGACAAGCGCTATCTTGACCGGCTGGAGCTGAAGCTCGAGGGTGATCCCATCGTGCATAGCGGCATCCTTCCCTCGGTGGCTTATGACGACCGCCTGGTGTTCGGAAACGTGATCCGCTGCGGGGATTCTGCCAACTTCGCGACACCGACCATCGGAGAAGGTATCCGGGTCTGCATCGAATATGGAAGATTGCTTGGTGAGCTGCTTGGCAAGGCGGTGAAGACCGGGCGTCACGGGCCGCTCAGGGCCTATGAACGCCGGTGCAGGCGCAAGCTGAAGCGCGATTACAAATGGGGCTTTCTTGTCAATACAAGGGCGGCAAAATACACGCCCGAGCAATGGGATGCGTCCGTGCGGCGGATGAGACACGTCGGGCCGGATGCGGTTGCCGCGACGTTCCGGGGCGAGTTTTCGACCGTCAAGATCGCCAAGATCCTCGTGACGGTCGTGCGCCCGTTGATCCGTTCGCGGTTGCGCCGGATCAAGTCAAGGATAGGGCTGACCTGAACGCACCCGCATGCGGGAAGGCTGGCGCCGCTGTCCCTGTGGCGCGACCTCTATGACCCCGCTCAGAGCTCCGTAAGTTCCGCCACCGCCAGCACCGGCCCGGTGGGGGCGTCAGCGGGGGAGCCGCCTTCGGGTTCCAGCGACACCGCCAGCACCTGCCCCGGCGCCAGCGCCACGGGCAGTTGCGTGACCTCTGCGCGCAACAGGCCAAGCGACTGCGGCACGCCGGTCGCATCTATCAGCCAGAGTTCGTAATCCTGGGTGGCGGGCCGGTCGCCTGCGGTGCGCGTGACCTCGAGCACTCCCGCTGCGCCGTCCCAGCGCGCCGACAGGCGCAGATCAGTGTCCTCGGCGGCCAGTTCGGCGCTAAGGCTTACTGGGGGCGGCGGGCCGGGGCGGAACTGCGCCAGCGCCACGAACAACACCGCCGCCAGCGCCGCCGCCGCCAGCGCGCCCCCCAGCCAGCCCGTCAGGAACCCGCCGCGCTGCGTGCGGGCACGGGCCGGGTCGGAGGGCGGGAACAACGCAGCCTCGATCCGGGGCAACAGGTCGGGGGGCGGCGGGGCTTCGTCGTAGCCGTCGTTGAAGACCGCCAACCGCGCCTCCCACTTGCGGATGCGGGCGGCGCGCGCGCCATCCACCATCGCCCGGTCGCGCAGGGCGTCGCGCTCGGATGCCTCCAGCGTTCCGAGTACGTATTCCGCGGCCTGCAGGTCGGCGTCATCGTCCGGCGGGGGGGTGGAGGTCGGATCGGTCATCGTTCCAGACACTCCCTGAGCCGTTGCAGGCTGCGTCGCAGCCAGGTGCGTATGGTGTTGATCGGCACGCCATAGCGGTCGGCCAGATCCTGATAGGACAGACCCATCAGATACGCTCCCTGCACGGCGCTTGCGCGATCGGGTTCCAGTTCGCCGAAGCAGTCGATCACCCGCGCCATTTCGCCGCGCGCGGCCAGCAGCCCCTCGGCATCCGGGCCGTGGCTGGGCAGGGCAGCGACGGGATCGGGCGCGTCGGGGTCGGGAGAGGAGTTGGTCCGGCGCATGCCGCGGGCCTCGGGGCGGGCGCGCAGGCGGTCCAAGGCGGCGTTGCGTGCAATCGCGATCAGCCAGCCCATCGCCTGCCCACGCGCGGCGTCGAACTGTACCGCGCGGCGCCACACCCTGATATATACTTCTTGCAACACATCCTCGGCCTCGTCCCTGCTGCCCAGCATACGCAGCAGCACCCCCATGAGTTTCGGCGCGCTTTGGCCATAGACGGCGCGAAACGCGGCGCGGTCCTGCCGCGCGACCTGTTGCAGCAGATCGTCGAGGGATGGGTTGGACAAGGGGCGCGCGTTCCTTTGGGTCGAGGCAAGTCTGCGCAAGGGTGGCGGGCGTGTCAACCGGCGCCCTCTGCTGGGCGATCGGGGACGATTGCCGCGGCTGCGCAAAGGCGGTATGATTGCGTCGTCAGCGGTGGCGATGGCGTCGCCACCTTGGGGCATGGACCCGCTGTCTGGCCGTCCTGAACGCCGGGATCTTTGATGGGGTCCGCGCACGCATCAGGTCCGGCGCGAACCCCGTGCACGAGGTTCGACATGTCATCCACTCCCCGTCCGCAGTTCCACCCCACCCGCAACGGCGACAAGGCGCCGCTACCCTTTGCCGCCGCAGAATATGACGCGCGCCTTGCCGGATTGCGCGCGATCATGGCCGCCGAAGGCGTTGACGCCTGCGTGCTCACATCGATGCACAACATCGCTTATTACAGCGGGTTCCTGTATTGTGCATTCGGGCGGCCCTATGGGCTGGTGGTCACGCCCAGCGAATGCGTCACCATCGCCGCCGGGATCGATGCGGGGCAACCGTGGCGGCGCAGCCACGGCGACGCGCTGACCTATACCGACTGGACACGCGACAACTTCTGGCGTGCGGTGCGCCATGTGACGGGCGCGGGCGGCGTGATCGGAGTCGAAGGCGATCATCTGACGCTCAGCGCGGAACAGGCGCTGCGGGCGTTCCTTGACCCCGCCGCCCTGCGCACGATCCACACCCGGACAATGGCACAAAGGATGCGCAAGTCGCCCGCCGAGTTGGCGCTGATCCGTCAGGGCGCACAGGTCGCCGACATTGGCGGCGCGGCGATCCGCGATGCCATCGCCATCGGCGCGCGCGAGATCGACATCGCCATGGCCGGGCGCGATGCGATGGAGCTGGAGATCGCGCGCCGCTTCCCCGATGCCGAATACCGCGACACCTGGGTCTGGTTCCAGTCGGGGCTGAACACCGACGGCGCGCACAACCCGGTCACGGCCCGCGCCGTTCGCCCCGGCGATATCCTCAGCCTGAACACCTTCCCCATGATATCAGGCTATTACACCGCGCTGGAGCGTACGCTGTTCGCGGGCCATGTGGATGCGGCCAGCCTGCGCATCTGGGAGGCAAACGTAGGCGCACATGAGTTGGGCATCAGCCTGATCCGACCCGGCGCCAGCTGTTCGGACATCACGGCGCGTATCAACGGTTTCCTGGCCGCGCGCGACCTGCTGCAATACCGCAGCTTCGGCTACGGCCACAGCTTCGGCATTCTGTCGCATTACTACGGGCGCGAGGCCGGGCTGGAACTGCGCGAAGATATCGACACGGTGCTGGAACCTGGCATGGTGATTTCGATGGAGCCGATGCTGACCATCCCCGAAGGCCAGCCCGGTGCCGGGGGCTACCGCGAGCATGACATCCTGATCGTGACCGACGACGGCGCCGAGAACATCACCGGCTTTCCCTATGGCCCGGCGCATAATGTGATCGGTTGAACATATTCACCCTGGGTGCCCGCCGTCGCGTGCGGGCGCCCGGTCCGGACTTGTTCAGCCCGAAAGCGTAACCATAAGGCGCGCGGGGCGTGCGATTGTCGGATGGCGGGCGGCGAAGCGTGAAAACACCTCGCCCAATGACGAAAGCGCGCCGGAACTGTTGAGGTTTGCAGATTCAAGAACCTCATAAATGTCGGTGGTCAGTTCGCGGAGCGTAAGGCGGCTGATTTCTGTCCAGTCCATATTGCGTCCACTGTCGGGGCTCACAACATGCGACTCGCGCGCTGCGATGAACAGCCAAGGCGCCGAATTGGAAAAATATATTGCTGCCAACCCGATAGAAAACGCTCGCTCGGCACCAAGTCGGCCAGCAGAGGCCGTCGCCTGACCGTGCGGACTGCCGGGCGATATCACGGCATCCGCCGCTGCTCCGGCAACCCGGTGCGGCGGCCCGGCCGATACCACCGAAAGGACTGTGCCCAGTGTCATGACTTCACCAAAGGGCAGGGCGCTGCGGGTCAACCGGAAATTGTCTGATCCTGCGGCATGAACACGGATTCCCATGGTCAACTCTCCCGAAGGTGCAAATGCCGGGCATCCCAACGCGCGCACCATATCCCAGAGTGATACAATCCACGGATGAAATCAAGTTTTCTTGAATCGCCCCCACCGGTATCCCGAGATCGGTACCCAGCCGTCTTGCGGGCTCAGAACACCGCGTGTGCGCCGCGGTCGTCCTCGGCCTCGCCCCGCAACAGGGCGGCGTAGTGATCGCGCAGGGTGTCGGTGCCGGTCTCAGGCGTGGCGTCGGCATCGTAGCGTGCGCGCGCGGCGTCCCAGACCAGCATCGATTCGGTGGCGTAATACCGCCCGATCCGCGCGAAATCGGCCTTGGCGCGCAACCCCGGCGCCACCCGCCCCAGTGTGCCCAGCGAGGCGATGATCGCGTCCATCAGTGCGACCGGTACCTGCCGGAACCGTACCGGCTGACGGGTCAGGTCGAACAGCATCTGTCCCTGGTCGCGTGGCGTCAGCGCAGGTCCCGGCCCGCCGATGGGCAACACCCGGTTGCGCCGCGCCGGTTCGGTCACGCAGTCGGCCATGTAGGCGCCCAGATCGCGGTCGCTGATCGGCTTGCATGCGGTCAGAAGCCCGTCCCCGAACAGCAGAAACGGCTTGCCCGCCGCTACCCGTGCCACCTGCCCCGAGAGCGACTTGAAAAACGCAGTAGGGCGCACGATGGTCCAGTCCACGCCGGACTCCACCAGCGCTGATTCGAACGCCAGCTTGGCGCGCTGGAACTCAAGCAGCGGTTTTTGTACACAGATCGCGGACAGCAGCACCACATGGCCCACGCCCGCCGCCCGCGCCGCCGCCAGTGCGTTCATGTGGGCGGCATGGTCCACCGCCCAGGCGTCTGCCGGGGCGCCGGTGCGCGAGGCCATGCAGGACACCAGCGTGTCGAAGCTTTCCGTGCCGAAACCGCCAGTAAATCCGTCGCGCGCCAGGGCGGCGGCGTCGGTCAGGTCGGTGCAAAGGGTGTCGGTCCTTTCGGGCAGGGCAGGCGCGACTCCGGGGCGCAGCACGCAGGTCACATGGTGGCCCCGCGCCAGCAGCGCCGAAAGCGTTGCGCGCCCGATAGTGCCAGTGGCGCCCAGCAGGAGCACCCGGCGCGGGGTGTCCACGTTCATGGCGTCAGCCTCCGACTTTGTCATGCGGGTCGAACCCGGCCTTGACGACCTCGACGGTGCGGCAATCCTCGCACATGGTCAACAGGCGGCGGCGGTCTGTCCCTTCGGGGCCGGTGAACATCCAGTGCCCGTCCAGCCGCGCCAGCACCCGGTCGATGCTGGATTTCGTCCCGAAGGGCTTGCCGCACCCGGTGCAGGCGAAGGGATCTTCGTCCTTGAGCACCCGGCGCGGGGTTTCCCACGCTGCGAAATCGATCTGCGGGACCAGCGAAATGGCATCCTCGGGGCAGGTCGCGGCGCAAAGACCGCATTGTACGCAGGCGCTTTCGGTGAAGCGCAGCATGGGCTGGTCCGGGTTGTCCCCCAGCGCCCCCGCCGGACAGACGCCCACGCAGGCCAGACACAGCGTGCAGGCGTCCATGTCCAGCACCACCGCGCCAAAGGGTGCGCCCTTTG
>SKKS01000091.1 GCA_007123625.1 Paracoccaceae bacterium | reverse complement strand
TTGGCCAGAAATATCCCGCCAGGAGAAAGCACGGTTACTGCGAGAGATCGTGGTTCCGAACAGGTTTTGACGACCTCCGCCGCAGATTGCGATCTGGCCTGAAAGAACCCATCGTGGACCGAAAAGTCGTCATTCCAAAGCACTTGAAACTCAGTGTCGTGTAGTGTGCGCTTGCCGGCATCATATCCGCCAACCCCTCAAATTTCCGTGGTTTTTACACTCCGACTATCGATGATGCCTGCCGTTGGCCGGGACTTGCGATCACTGGCCAAACGCGCGGCCTCGACCAGTTTGCGGTTCATCTCGTCGAGCAGACCGTCGTTGCGCCAAGCGTAGAAGTAGCCCCGGACCGTGGAAACCGGCGGGAAGTCATTGGGCAACATACGCCACTGGCAACCGGACGTGGCCATGTAGAGGTTCGCGTCAAACACATTGCGCAACCGCGTTGTGCGAGGTCGGCCGGTTGACCTGATAGGCGGCATCACAGGTTCTATCACCGCCCATTCCACGTCGGACAAATCGCTTGCGTATTTTCCACCACTTCCGAGAAACAACCAGGCAGTCCTCCCTTGCGCGCGCTCAGGTGTCGCTGTTCAGATCCTTGAGCAACCGCCCGTGGCGCCGCACCTCGCGCAGCACGTCGCCGAAGGTTTCAAGCCCCCGCGCCTGCAACATCGGCACCAGCCGCAGGAACGCGTCCGCCGTGGCCACGGTGTCGCCGATGGCGGTGTGGCGGGCCTCTTCGGGGATGGTGATGCCGACACGCGCGGTCAACGCATCGAGCGAATGCTGCTCGGTCTGTCCGAACACCACCGCCGACAGCAGCACCGTATCCAGCACCGGATGGTCGAAGCTGGCGCCGATGCTTTTTTCGTGGCGGCGCAGGAATTCCATGTCGAAGGGGGCGTTGTGGGCGATCAGCACGGCGCCGCGCGCGAAGGCGTGGAACTGGCGTCCGGCCTCGTCTATGCCGGGGGCGCCCTTGACCATGTCCTCGGTGATCCCGTGCACGGCGGTCGAACTCGCCGGGATCGGGCGCCCGGGGTCTACCAGCGTATCGAAAACCTCGCCGCGCACGCGCCGACCATTGACCAGCCGCACAGCGGCGATCTGCACGATCTCGTCGACCGACGGGGTCAGCCCGGTGGTTTCGGTGTCGAACACCACATAGGTCAGGTCTTCGAGCCGCGCATCGGCCACAGCGGCGTTGCGGGCCTTGGACAGCAGCTCGAAATCATACACAACCTCGCGCACCACGGGGGTGGGTCGGCGGGTGGCGCGGCGCGCGTTGCGGATCGGCAGGCGCATCGCGCCACCGCCGTCGCGCAGCTCGGTCCAGGCCTCGGTGCCGTGGGTGTTCAGCACCGCCCGCGCGGTCAGGTCGGGCGCGGCTTCGTCCACCGATTCCTCTAGCCAGCGGTCGAAATCGCCAACGCCCAGTGGCTGGCCCTGCCATGACAGGTCCAGCACGGCGCCGGGGCCTTCCTCTTCGGACAGGGTCAGGCGGAATGCGGCGCCGTGGCCTGTGGCAGCCAGCCTGCGCCCGATCCAGGCGAAAAAGGCCACCAGTTCGAACCCGTCGCAGCGCAGCATCAATTCCGGACCAACGCAATCGAGTGCGCGGCCTTCGGCTTCGAACCGGGCGCGCAGGCTGTCGAACAGGTCCGCGCTGCGGGTTTCGGCCAGCGGGCGCCAGTCGGTCCGCCCCGAATCAAAGCGCTGCGCCAGTTCGGTGATCGCCCCAGTAAGGGCAGCCACCTCGTCCAGCATTGCAGGCAGCATGTCGGCGGTAACGTCGCTGTCGGGCAGTTCCGACACCACGCCGATCACCGTTTGCAGATTCGCGGCCGGACGGCGCACGCGGTCGAAGACTTCGGTCAGCAGCGCCTCGCGGCTGGCATGCGCGGCCATGTCGGCGGTCACGTCGCGCAAGGTCAGCACATAGCCCGGTGGGCCGCCCTGCACGGCACGGCGCAACACCCGCATCCGTGCCGCCAGCAGCCGCGCGCTTCCCGTCGTCGCACACAACAGGTCCGAGGCCGCATCCGGATCGCCGGCCTCCAGCAGTCGTGCATAGGCGTGCGCAATGGGCCCTTCGCGCAAGTACTCCAGCAGATTGCGGTCCAACCCCGGCGCGGCGCCCGCGCCCAGAAGCTCCACCGCCTGCCCGTTGTAGAACACCAGCTGATGCTCGCCCGTACACAGAAGCACCGCCACCGGCACATCGGCCAGCAGCTTTTCCAGCCGCGCCTTTTCCGCCGACAGGCGCGAGGTTTCGCGCGCGACGGCTTCGGCCAGCGCACTGCGGGTTTCGGCCAGGCTGCGCGTGGCCTCGGCCGCCGCCGGGGCCAGATCGCCCAGATAGCGCGCGCGGTCACGGTCCAGATCGTCGGTCACGGGAGCGTGGGTGCGCGCGCGGATGGCGTTGGCCAATGCGTCGATGGCGCGCGCGACATGGGTGTCAAACAGCAGCCAGACCCAGGCCACCAGCCCCAGCATCAGGAAACCCGCGAAAATGCCTGCCTGCATCAGCGCGCCGCCCAGTTCCGGCACATCTTCGGTCCGCGCGAGTGCCAGCCAGAAGCCGACGAGCATTGCTCCGATCCCGCCCGCCGCGATCAGCACGAAAAACAGCAGGATGCGGATGCGCAGGCTCAGGCGTTCAAGCATCCCCCTGCCCCGCAGGCTGCGCCGCTGCGCGCGCGGACTCGAGCGCGGCGGCTGGATCAGCCAGAATGCGGCGCACTTCCTCGCGCAGGGCCTTCAGCTCGAACGGCTTGGTGATGAACCCCGTCGCGCCCATGGCAAGCCCCTTGCGCCGCTCCATGGCCGAGCCGCGCGCGGTCATCATCAGGATCGGCGTCGCGCAGATCGCGGGATCGCTGCGCACCGACTGGCAGATCTCGTAGCCCGAGACCTCGGGCAACATCACATCGAGCAGCACCAGATCGGGGCGCATGTCGCGGATCAGATCCACGGCCCCTGCCCCGGTGTCGATCCGGTGCTGATCATACCCTTCGCGGGTCAGCAGATAATCCAGCGCGATGGCGATGTTGTCCTCATCCTCGACCACCAGAATGCGCGCTTTTGCCTTAACCTTCGCGTCCTGCATGCTCTCCTCCTTCGCAGGCTTCGCGCAGCACGGGGTCCTCTGGCGACAGGTTGAACCAGTCGCCCCCGTCGGGCGCTCCCTCCTCGGTAAAACGTGTGGCGCTGGTCACGTCCATGCGCCGGGCATTCACGCAGTCGAACACCACCTGGACGCCGAAATTCAGCGCCCAGCGTTCCTGCAGGATCACGCCCGTAAGCACCAGGTCGGGGTGTTCGGGGTGGGTCAGGCGCATGCGGTGATCGACGGCGGTCAGGCGGTTCGAAAGCGGGAACACGAAGCTCCACGGGCGGAACCATGCGGTGTGTTCATTCTTCTGGGCCACCACCACGCCGGGCGGCAGCGCGCCTTCGACCCGGTCGGCCCAAGTGTATTCAAGATAGATGATCATCGCCACGATCCCGGCCGCGGCCGCGAAGGGCGGCGTCCAGCCCGGCATCCGCCCGCGCGTCAGGTGATTGGCGACCAGCGCCAGCCCCCCCGCGGCTGCGGCGGCACAAACGACAGCGATGAATTCCAGCAGCATGAGTACGTCCTATCCCAGGGTCCCGGCGCGCGAGCCCACCGACGATTGCATTGTGCGCACCACCACGAAGGCGTCGCGCAGATGGCTGCGTTCGAAATCCGACAGATCCGAAGGCGCCAGAAAGTTGTCGGGCTTGCGGCCCATGCGCACCAGCGCGGCCTGGTTTTCAAGTCGCAGCCGCGCGATCAGGTCATAGGCTTCGATCAGGTCACGCGCGCCCGACACGCTGATCACGCCCGCGTTTTCGGCGGCCAGAAGCCGCTCGCGCGTGTTCACCGGGGTCAGCTGCCCCATAAGCGCATAGACCCGCGCCAGATCGGCCACCGGCACCACACCGCCCAGTTTCATGTCCACATGGTTCTTGTATTCGCCCGACCGGATGGTGGCGAAGCTGCGCAACAGGCCCAGCGGCGGCTGGTGCTTGAGCGAATTCGAAATCATGTGCGCGACGAAGATCGAGTTTTTCGCGGCGACCTCCAGCGTTTCGGCCTGCAGGTTGCGAAACAGGCTGTCGTCGCCGCCGATGGGGCGCAGGTCGAACATGACCGATGCCAGCATCTGCGCCTCGGGGTCTGGCGTGTCGATCCAGCCCCGGAAATACCGCCGCCATTTGCGCACCGGTTGGCACCAGCGCGGGTTTGTGGCCATCATGTCGCCGGGGCAATAGTAATACCCTGCGGTGTTCAGACCGTCCGACACAAACTTCGCGAGCTTCAGGAAATACTCCATGTCGCCCGGCGCCATGGAATCGTGGATCATGATGCAGTTGTCCTGATCGCTGATGCCGGTCTGTTCCTGGCGGCCCTGACTGCCACAGGCCAGCCACAGGTATGGGACCGGCGGGGCGCCAAGCTCGGCCTCGGCCAGTCGCAGAAGGCGCCGGGTCACGGTGTCCGCGACATCGGTGATCAGGCGCGTGACCACCTCGTGGGCACTGTGCCCGCCCACCAGTTGCACCAACAGTTGCGGAATGCGCTCGGTCACGCGGGCCAGCGCCTCGGGACCTTCGGCGACCGCAGCATCGCGGACCAACTGCGCGGAATTCACCGCCTGGAAACGCGTCAGGTCGGTCTGGGTGATAATGCCCAGCAGCTTGCCATCGCGCACCACGGGCAAGTGTCCGATGCGGCGCTCAAGCATCATGTGCAGGATGTCCGACCCCAGGCTATCGGGTGACAGGGCCTGCACCTCGCGGGTCATTACCTCGGCCACCGGGGTATCGCCGGGGCGCCCTTCGGCCAGCACGCGCGCGGTCAGGTCGCGGGTGGTGACGATCCCGACCAGCGCGCCGCCGTCGGTCACAGCCACCGACGAGATGCGGTTGTCGCGCATGGTGCGCGCGGCGTCCGCCACGGTGGCGCCGGGGCCGCAGGTGACAGGGCTGCGGGTCATCAGGTCCGAGACCTTGAGCGTGGACAGATCACCCGCGCGGTCCTTCGGCCCGCCGCCGCGATTGAAGAAACGCTCGAACGCGGGATGGTTGGCGATCAGGTGCTTGAGATCCGCTACCGGCAGTTTCAGCAGCACTGAATCCTCGGTCACGCGCGCGGTGGTCACGGCCAGCCCGTCGCGCAGAAGCCCGCGTTCGCCAAAGGAGTTGCGCGCGCCCAGTACCGAGATCAGCGCACCATTCGCGTCGATCACCTCGACCGCCCCGCGCCGGATCAGGAACAGCCCGCGGATGGGTTCGCCGGTGGCATAGACTTCGGTTCCGGCGGGGTAATCCCTGCGGCTGAAGGAACCGGCGACCCGCGCCAGTTCGTCCTGCGGCAGGCTGTCATAGGGGTGCACGCCTTGCAGAAACCCGATGATGTCTTCGTCGTGGTCGTGCACGGTGTCCCCTCCTCAACCGCGTCGGCCTTGGTGTGACCTGCCCCCGTATGGCACGGGGACAGGTCGGTGTCATTGATGCGGATCAGTGATCCACGGCACCACCGGCGCCACGGGGCACGCGGATCGATTCAACCAGCTCCTGGATTTCGGCAGGTGCAGGCTTGGTCAGCTTCAGCGTGATGTACGCTGCCGCAAAGTTCAGGATCGCACCCACGGCGCCGAAGCTCAGCGGCGAGATGCCAAGCACCCAGTGTTCCGCCGTGTTGGGAAGCATGTTGGTGCCGGGAATGAAGAACCAGCCCAGGTAGGTGAAAATGTAGAGCACGGTCGAGCCAAGCCCCACGATCATCCCCACAACCGCCCCCGGCGCATTCATCGTCTTGGAGAAGATGCCCATCATGATGGCCGGGAACAGCGACGATGCCGCCAGACCGAAGGCCAGGGCCACCACCTGCGCAGCAAATCCCGGCGGGTTCAGGCCCAGCCACGTCGCCAGCGCAATGGCAAAAGCCATCGATACCCGCGCGTACAACAGTTCCTGCTTCTCCGAGATGTTCGGCGCGAAGGTCCGTTTCAGCAAGTCGTGGCTGATGGCCGACGAAATGGCCAGCAGAAGCCCCGCCGCCGTAGACAGTGCCGCCGCCAGACCGCCTGCGGCAATCAGACCGATGACCCAGCCCGGAAGCTGCGCGATTTCAGGGTTGGCCAGCACCAGAATGTCCTGGTTGAAGGTCACCAGCTCGTTGCCCTGCCAGCCACCATCAATGGCCATCTGCGGCGGATTTGCTTCGTTGTAGTAGCGGATGAAGCCGTCGTTGGCCTTGTCCTCGAACCGCAGGAGGCCCGTGCGCTCCCAGGTATGCATCCAGTCGGGCCGCTCGTCATAGGTGATCGGCGCGTTCTGGGTGCCATCGGGATAGATGGTGGTGATGATGTTCAGCCGCGCCATTGCGCCCACGGCCGGAGCCACGGTGTAGAGCAGCGCGATGAAGACCAGCGCCCAGCCGGCGGACTTGCGGGCGTCGGACACTTTGGGCACGGTGAAGAAGCGGATGATCACGTGCGGCAGACCCGCGGTCCCGATCATCAACGACAGGGTGAACAGCACCATGTTCATGGTCGTCTGCGGTGCGTGCAGCCCTGTGTAGTCATGAAAGCCCAGTTCGACCAGAACCTCATCCAGTTTCACCAGAAGCGGCAGACCGGATTCGGTATGGGTCGAGAACAGGCCAAGCTGCGGCAGCGGATTGCCGGTCAGCTGCAGCGAGATGAACACCGCCGGAATGGTATAGGCGACGATCAGCACGCAGTACTGGGCCAGCTGAGTGTAGGTGATGCCCTTCATCCCGCCCAGAACGGCATAGATGAACACCACACACGACGCGATCAGCAGCCCGGTGGTGTTCGTCACTTCAAGGAAGCGCGAGAACGCCACGCCCGCCCCGGTCATCTGGCCGATCACATAGGTGATGGACATGACCAGCAGCGAAACCACCGCCACGATCCGCGCGGTGCGCGAATAAAACCGGTCACCGATGAAATCCGGCACGGTAAAGCGGCCGAACTTGCGCAGATAAGGCGCCAGCAGCAGGGCCAGAAGCACATAGCCCCCGGTCCACCCCATCAGGAAGGTCGAGTTGCCGTAGCCCACAAAGGCAATCAGGCCGGCCATCGAGATGAAAGATGCCGCCGACATCCAGTCAGCGGCGGTGGCGGCACCGTTGACGATCGGGTTGACCCCGCGCGAAGCGGCGTAAAAGTCCGAAGTGGTTCCGGCACGCGCCCAGATGGCGATCCCGATGTAAAGCGCGAAGGACGCGCCGACGAAGATCAGGTTGATGACAAATTGATCCATGTCTCAGATCCTCACTCTTCTTCCACGCCGAACTCGCGATCGAGCCGGTTCATGTACCAGGTGTAGTAGAAGATCAGCACGATGAAGGTCAGGATCGAGCCTTGTTGCGCGAACCAGAAGCCCAGATCGGTGCCCCCCACGGGAATGCCCGCCAGAAGCGGGCGCAGAATGATTGCAAACCCGAAGGACACAAGCGCCCAGATCACCATGCAGATGGTGATGATCCGGATGTTGGCCTTCCAGTAGTCATCGGTAGATTTATGCTCGGACATGAGTCATCTCCCAGTTTTCCTCCACATTTCCCTGCCCCGGCGGGGGGACAGGGAACGCTTGAACAGCCGCCACCGGTCCCTGCGAACGATATCGCAAGGCGGCGGCGCTCTGTGGCGCCGGAGCGCGTGCCGGTTTTCCGGCGGTTACCTGGCTGATGCGTCTGCCACGATGGCGCGAAGCGCTGCGGCGATGTCGGCGATGTTCCCCATCGCATCGACGCGCCGCAGGACGCCCTTGCCTTCGTAATGTTCGATCAGCGGGGCCGTCTGAGCGTGATAGGCATCAAGCCGCGCACGCACGGTTTCGGCGGTATCGTCAGCCCGGCGCGTAAACTCCGTGCTGCCGCATTTGTCGCAGACCCCGGCCACCGCCGGGGACTTGAACGTGTCATGATATCCTTCGCCGCATTTCGCGCAGGTGAAGCGCCCGGCGATGCGGTCGACCATCGCCGCATCCTCGACCTCGAGCGAGATCGCGGCGGAAACGGTCGTGCCCTGTTCGGCCAGCAGCGCTTCAAGCGCCTCGGCCTGGCCGGGGGTGCGGGGAAATCCGTCCAGGATCACGCCGCGTGCAGTGTCGGGTTGCGCCATGCGGTCGCGCAGGATCGCAAGCACGATCGCATCGCTGACCAGCCCGCCCGCATCCATCACGGCCTTGGCCTGCTGGCCGGCTTCGGTCCCGGCCTTGACGGCGGCGCGCAACAGGTCGCCTGTAGACAACTGCACAAGGCCGAATTCATCCTGCAACATCCGGGCCTGTGTGCCCTTGCCGGCACCCGGAGGGCCAAGCAGGATCAGAACGGCGGG
>SKKS01000175.1 GCA_007123625.1 Paracoccaceae bacterium | reverse complement strand
GTCTGCACGCCGGCAACATCCTGCGCCACAGCTGGGCCTCCGAACAATGCATTCAGGCCTGCATCGTCTGTGGTGAATGCACTCGCGTCGCGGATCGTGACCTTTCCGGTCGCGGGGTCGAAGGTGATGCTGACATCGGGCAGTGCCGCCTGAAGCGCGGTGTTGATGGCGTCAACCAGCGCCTCGACCGTCTCGAGGCCATCGACATCGATATTCACCCGCGTCACCGTGCCCGTGGTCTGGTCGGTATGGGTGATCCGCAGGTCTTCGCCGCCTGCCGGGTTGGTGTTGACGGCGGAGACTGTCGCCAGTTCATCCAGCCGCGTGGTCCCGGTGGCAAGAACGGTGGGCACCACCAAGGTCGGCGAAAGGTCTATTCCGAAAGAGAAATCCAGCGACAGCTTGGGGTCGAAGATCAGCTCGCCATCGCCGCTCACGTCGATCAGGCCGCTGACGACATCGGCCAGCTCTGGCCCGATCAGATCGCCCAGTTGTTCGCCCAGAATCTGCACCAGATCGATCTGGAACGGCAGGCTGCGCTTGAACTCCTCGAGGAAGGTAAAGGACAGATCGAACAGTATGGTCTGCTTGTCCGCGTCCCAGGTCAGGGTCACGGTGTCCTTGCCGAACACCCGCTCGAGCTGTTGCTTTACCTTGTCCAGTGCGCCCTGCGGGTCATTGCGGATCTCCTGCAGCCCTTGCAGGAAATCGGCCGCGAAACTGATCTGGTCGAGAACCGAGAAATTCAGGAGCGGGATATTCGCATCAAGAAACGGAAGCTTGTCGGCAAGCGTTTCGCTGACGACGACAAGGACATTGGCGATGGCCACGAGACTGTCGAGGATATCACCGTTTTCCAGCGCAGACAGACCGTCGATCGCCCCCTGAAGCGCGGGGTTGTTGCTAAGCAGCGCCAGCTCCCAGGTATCGCCCAGCCGGGCCAGATCGGTCACCGTCAGGCTGATGCCGTCGATCAGGTTCTCGTTGATGCCGCCCACGCCCAGCACATTTATCTTGACGTCGCCCAGCCGCACCAAGAGTTGCGCCGTGGCCTCGGTCGCGGTGGTGTCGAAGGGATCGATGATCAGCACATCGCCCAATGTCTCGACGGTCTGGCCCGATCCATCCAGTCCCTGCCCGGCGCCATCAACAATGATGCCGCCCAGTAACTCGAACCGCCCCAGCAACGAGGCGATGCCTGCCGCTGCATCGGTGGATGTCGTGACATTGTCGGGGTCGCTGCTGTCGACGGTGATCGTGGTGGTGACCAGTTGCTGAAGCTGGCGCAGTGTAATGCGCTCGCTGTAGCTGCCATCGGTATCGCGGCCGACAAGGGTGGCATCCAGGGTCGCGGCGGCGGCCATGAAATTCTGCGTGGGATCATTCGCGCCAATGCTGACACTCAACAGGCCGACACTGGCCGATCCGGTGATGCTGCTTGCTGTGACGGCGGCGCTGGCCTTCAGGCCGATATCGGACAGGAACACGTTGTCGAGCAGGGCCTTGGTGATCAACCCCTCGTCAGTGCCGCGCGCCTCGAGCGCGCTGGAACCGATACCGCCGATCAGGTCGCTGCCAAAGCCGACCAGATCGATCCCGACCGCCGAACTGAACGCGGCCTGCAACTGTGCCGAAACCTGCGCCGAGAGCGACAGCCCGGTGACCGAACCGAGGCCCAGATCATCGGTGTTGAAGCCAAGCCCGCTGCCCGGTCCACCAACCGACAAGAAGACCTCGAGATCGGGAAAAGTAAAGATCAGTGCGCCGTCCTGGGTCAGTTCCAGCCGCGAGGTGCCCAGCAGATCGGACAACCCGGCATTGACCAGCGCGATCAACCCCTCCACATCCAGCGCCTTGAGCAGATCCTTGGGATCGACGCTGAGAATGAAACTCCGGGCCTCATCGGGATTGATACTGAAGCCGAGCCCGTTGCCAGCCGTATTGGTTCCCGCCACCAGACCCAGACCCGCGCCATCCAGCGCCGCGTTCACGGCACCGATCAGATCGGACAGGCTGGCAAACCCGCCGCCCGCCTTGGTCGCGGGGATGTCCAGCTTGATGGGGCGACCATCCGCCTCGAAGGTCAGGCGTAGCGCGTCCAGCCCGTCAAGTTTCGACAGGTCCAGGGCGCCCAGATCGAAAGAGGTGGTGGGGGTCACAAGCCGAAGCACCTTGCCTGTGGCGGTGTCGCCGAAGGCCTCGGTCGCATCGGCAAGGCGCGATCCGTCAAAGCCCAGCAGCCCGAGCGCCACATCCGCATCCGTGGACCCGTCCAGAAGGCGGGCCGAAGTCAGCGACAGGGTCCTGTAGACCTCGGTGCTGCCGGCCGCGGGGGTTGAATTGCCGATACGCAGCGCGCCGGTGGCGGCCAGCGCGACGCTGAACCCGTAGATGTTCAAGGCGGTCTCGAGCAGGCCCGCCAGCGCGGCGCGACGCTCGGCCAAGCTGGCGGCGGGGTCGGTGACATCGGCGGTCAGGTCCACTGTCACGACGGTGGGCGTCGCGGTGCCATAGACCGTGAAGGTCAGTTGGTCATAGGGCGCGAGAAGCGCCAGATCGAGCCAGTCTCCGGTGATGGACCTCAGATCGTTCTGCAAATTCGAGGGCAGGAATTGGACCTCTTCCCCACCGCCCGTGTTGACAATGGTGGTCAGCCCAAGTGCCCCGCTGTCGATGGCGAAAAAGCCAGCGATGCTCTGAAAGATGTCCGCGACCTCGTCCAGAACTGCGCCCAGCCGGATATCTGTCAGCGGGATATTCACATCCAGCGCGGCATCGCGCAGGGCCGAGGCCACCGTCGCCCCCACGTCGCGCAGGAAATCGACGATCTGTTCAGTGCCCATCGTGGCCAGCGACCCGATGGCCATTTCGAGGGTCTCTTCCAGAAGCGGGTCGAGCCCGGTATCGATCAGATCAAGGGCAAAGGAAAACCGTGCAGAATCGAGGAATGCCGCGATCCTGTCGGCGGCGCCGGTGCCGTCCAGCCGGGCGGTCAGGTCGATCTGGGCAGTGAAGGCCTGCGGCGTCGCCCCGAAGGCCAGCGCGCCGGCCAGATCGGCGCGCGCCATCAGATAATCCAGCGCGCCGTCGATCGTGGCAAAGCCCGTGCCAGCGACCGGATTGATCCGCGCCTCGACATCGATGCTGCCGCCCGTGCCGTTCCAGGCGATATCGAACCCACTGGTCAGATCGACCGTGAACCCGATATCCAGCGCCGCGCTGGGGATAACGAACAGGCCCAGCTCGGCGGTGGTGATCCCCGTCAGTTCCAGTTCCAGCAATCCGAGGTTCAACTTCGCATCCGCAGGCAGGCCGATACTGCCGCCGACCTGGATGAGCGGAGCGAAAACGAAATCCGAGATCGACAGGCCCACGATGTCCAGCGTGTCGGGATTGGAGTCTGCGTTAAAATCGATAACGCTCGAAAGGGTAAAGGTGATGGCGTCGGTGGCACTGCCCGCCCCGGCCAGCGACAGCGGCAGGACCAGCCCGGGGATGGCGTTTTGCAACACGCTGGTGAAATCGGCCACCGATTGCGGTAACAGGACCGACACATCCACCTTGTCGGCCCCGTTCTGGGTAAATCTGACGATCTTTTCGCCGCCAACCTCGATATCGGTCAACTCGACCGCGAAATTGCCGGTGGGAAAACCCATCCGGCCTGCCACGATGGCTTGCAGTTGGGCCAGGGCATCGGCCGAGCCTACGGTGCCCGTGTCAAGCCCGTCGATGAAGGCCGCGACGCTGCTGTTCACGGTGCCGTCGCGCAGATTTTGCGCGGTGTAGAGCACGGCGATGTCGGTATCCGTGATCACCGCCGAATAATCGGCATCATAGTCGGGATCGGTATCGTCTTGCCCGGCATCCAGCCAGCTTTTCAGATCGTCGGCAACATTGGCCGCGAAATCGCCGTCGATGAGGTCGATGATCGAGCCGTTGATGGTCTCGCGCACCGTCTCGATGGCATCGCGCACCCGGTTCACGGCCTCGACCGCCGGGGCGAGATCGGAACTATCACCCGCTGCGCCGACGACCACATCCAGCGCCTTGGACGCCGTCGCGGCGCCTTGCTCGAACTGGTCGAGAAACCCTGTGATCTGGTCGAATTCATCGGCGAAGATGCCCATGATCCCCGACAGCACCGAGGTCAGCGCGGTGGTGGAGTTCACACCCCATTCCAGGTTGCCATCCAGCATGATCCGCGGTTCCAGCGGCAGCAGGGGATGAACGATCTCCGGCTCGGGTCGCGGCATGGCGACGGGTCTGGCAGGACCGAACTCTGCTTCGCGATAGCCCATGACCGTTTCCCTTCCCTCGACCGCCACAACTGGCAGATCATCACCGCATGCGCGGTCCGACACCTAGAATCGTGACACGAATCCCAACGAGAATGATCGTCGCAAATCGTGATCGCTGTATTGAACCGCCCGGGCAAGCGACGCCTCGAGCCGGCCGAATCGCATTTCCCAGCCCAGCGAGATGCCCACCGAGCTACGCAGATCGAACCCGTCGTCGAGCGTCGGGTCCGCATGCCCCGCAAGGTCCCAGACGCTGCCCGCATCGGCGAACACACCCAGCGAAAGCCCTTCCCGCGGGAGCGGCGTGCGCATCTCGACACTCAGCGCCAGCTGCCGGGTCCCGCCCAGCGCATCCTTGGTCACCGGATCGATCGGGCCCGGACTGCCGAAGGCAAAGCCGCGCGGTGAACGACCATCGGCGAAATACCGGTCCAGCGCGTGGACCCGCCCGCTATTGGCGTTGGAAGAAATCACGCTGCCCTCGGCCGACAGGATCAGAACCGACGGGCCGAAGGCGGGCACAGTCGCCCCGAGGTTCAGCCGCGCGCGGGTCCAGTCTCGATCCATGTCGCCCGACAGCGCATGGCCAAGCTGGCCGCTGATGCGGAAATTAGGGTCGAATGTCCCCGCGCCGGGCAGGCTGGCCCAACCCAGCCCGATCTCGAGCGATGTCACATCGCTGCGCCCCAGATCCTGCGCAAGGACAGGCGACAAATTCATCCCGGGCCCCGTCAGTCGCGCGGTGGAATAGGCCAGCCCGGCAGTCCAAGTCAGTTGCGGCGTTGCCGCGACCTCGACCCCGACCGATGCGCCCCAGCTTTCGGTGTGAAACGGGTTGCTGGCCCATTCCGCGATATCCCCGAAAAGTCCGAAGCGCAGAAAAGCGGGTCCGCCAAGTGCCTCGCCCAGACGATAGCGATAGACGAGGTTCGCAGTGCCCTGTCGCCCCCGATCCCCGGCACGGTAGCCAAGGCTCAGGTCCAGCGCGCCGTCGAACAGCCCCGCAAATTCGAGCCCGAGATGCCCGGTCCCGCCGTAGCGGTCGGAATAGCTGAGCCCTGTGACCAAAGCCCCGCTTTCGGCGCTGAGCGAGGCGGGAAGGGCTATCGCGGCCACCAAGGCCAATGCGGCTGTGCGGGTCATCACCATGACATCTCTCCCGGCATGGTGCAGCGGCTGCCCGGGCGCACATCGGGCGCGCCGTCGAGCCGGAAAAACACACTGATCGTGTTCGAGGCGACATCGGCCTGGGGCGCGACATAGTCCAGCGTGACCGGCACAGGCCGCGGATCGTCCCCGACGAGTATTCTGTGGGTGGGTTGATCCAGCAGACCGTCCACCCGCGCCACCGGCACGAAGGCCTCGACCCGCAAGGGCTGGTTGACAGAGATCTGCGCGACCGGGTCGGGCAGTGACGCCTCGCCCGGATTGGCAAGGTTTTCTCCGATGATGCCGGCCACCGGGCTTTCGATGCGCGTGGTCGCCAACATCGCCGCGACCCTGTCGCGCTCGACCCGCGCAAGGGTCAGGGCCTCCTGCTCGCGCTGGACATCGACCTCGGCCATCGCAAACTCCAGCGCGGCGGCCTCGTGATCGGCGGCGCTCACGGCTCGTCGTTCCAGCCCTCTGGTCAGCCGGTCGAGCCGCCGTTGCAGCCCGTCCCGCCGGGTTTGCGACGCCAGCAGTCCCGATGTCATCGTCGCCCGCGCCTCGGCCACGGCCAGTTCCGCGCGCAGCGCGCGGTCGTCAAGCCGCATCAGCAAGGCTCCGGGTTCGACTGGCTGCCCGGGTTCGACCATGACCTCTGCGATGATACCCGCAGTGACCGACGATACCTCGACCACGCGCAGGGGGCGGATCGTGCAGTTCAGGCCAAACCCCTGTTGCGCCACCGCAGGTACCGCCGCCAACCCGATGCCCAGACCAGCAAGCGCAATGGCACAATGCCCGAGTGCGCCCTGTACCCGTGCCCTGCAACCAAAGCCTCCTGAGCGCGCATGGCGCCGCAGAGGGCTTGCAGTGACCATCACAATCCAGCCCGCATGTCGACACCCGTCAGATATTGCAGCCTGAACCAGGCGCGCAGGTATTCGGCGCTGTAGACATCTTGCAACTCGCGGGACTGGGCCAGACGCAATTCGCGCGCGGCGGTTGCGAAATCCGAGGATTCGCCCACTGCGACCCGGTCCTGCTCGGCGCGCACCGCAACACCGGCCTCACGCGTGGCGGTCGCTGCCTGCCCCGAGGCCTGGGCCAGTTGCAAAAGGCGCGCATGAGTGGTGCGGATATCGGTTTCCAGTTCGCGCACAAGCGCATTGTATTCAAGCCCCTGACGCCGTAGCCGGACATTCGCGGTGCCTATTTCGTAGCCGCGCCCCTGCGCGTTGAACAGCGGCACGGTCAGTTGCACGCCCACCGTCTGATCTTGGGTCAACGAACCACCGCCGAAGCGGCTGGCTTCGCGGTCCTCGCGCTCTAGAAGGGCATAAGCCGTCAGGACGGGCGAGAAATCCGCAGCCAGCGCCTGCTGGCGCTGAACATCCGCGCCGACCACGGCCAGCGCGGCCGACATCACCGCGGGGTTCTCCTGCAACCCGCGGGCGACCAGCGCGTCCACGTTCATCCCGCGCGCACCGGACATCGACACGCCCGTCGCACGCAGCGGCGCAACCTGCGTGATCGTGCTGCCGGTCAGGAAGGACAGACGGCCAAGAGCATCGGCATAGCGTGTCATCTCCATTGCCGCCTCCGAGGCGATGCCGGCCCGTTCGGACCGCAACGCCGAGGGCGCCGAGGCAATGCCCAGCCCGGTCTCTGCCAGCGCGCCCTGGGCCGAGACCTGGCGGTCCAGGATCGCCATGCGCGAATTCAGAGCGCGGGCCCGCGCAGCCGATTGTGCAGCCATGACATAGGTGTCAAGCACCTCATAAACGACGGCACGCACGGTCGCGAGATAATCCACCTCGGCCTGGGTGCGGGCATTGCGGGCATGTTGGATCGCGAATATGCGCGAGAGGTCGATGATCGGCTGGTCGATGCGGGCGGTTAGAGTTGTGACCGGGTATTGCGCGGTGCCTGCCTGGAACACGACGTTGTCGCTTCTGATCACTTCCTGGTCGATCTCGCTTCGCTGATACCCGATTGTGACCTGCGGCAGATAGCCGAACACCGCACGCATGCGTTCCGCATCGGCCAGTGCGATATCCTCGGCGGCCGCCCCGATCCGGGAGTTGCGCGCAAGCGCCGCCTGAACCAGCGCGCCGGGTGTCACTGACCCGGCGGTCGCAGCCATATCCCCGAAACGATCCGCGCGACCCTGCGCGTCATCACCACGCGCCAGCGCCCTTTCCAGCCGCTCGGTCGTGCGGGCGGCATCCTCGGGGCTCATGCCGTTGGCGGCAATCGCACCGAGGCGTTCGGAATCTACCGGAGCCCCGCAGCCAACCAACATCACCGATGCAAAGCCACAAAGAAGTGCCGTTCGAAGCTTGTCACGTCGTGTCAGTCGCATAGTGCCCCAATCTGTTTTCTCGTTGAACGATTTCGCAGCCGAACTGGTGTCGACACGTCAAACGCGCGTCGCCCCAAGTCACCAAATACACACAATCTTGAAACGTTGTGATTAAAGTTACCAGGACCGGTCACCTGTCAACGAATAAAAGCCGATCCTTCGCTATTCGCTGGGGTGTTGCGGGTCGGTCACATATGTCCGGAGGCTCCGGTCCGGGCGCTGTCACCGCCGATGAGCGCGGCCTGTTGCGCTGCGCCATGCGATCAGGGTGGTCGGTTCGGTCTGCACGGCGACGGGAAAAGCCAGCTCTGAAGGTTTGACTTCCGCGACTGCGTCCGCTTCCGCCTGTCCGTCGCGTGTCACCGGCGTCACCAAAGCCGACTTCGCCGCGACCATTTTTGCGGGGGACGATGGGCGTCCGCGTCCTTGCCCATGCTGGCCTGAAGCTTTTCATCTTCACCCCGGTCGGCACGGCGGGCTACTTCGACAGCCTCGGTCTGCCCGGGCCGCTCGCCGACCTCGTCGTCGCGGCCGAATTCTTCGGTGGTATCGGCTTGATCCTCGGCCTCAACATCGCTGCCCGTTATCCCGACGCCAGCTT
>SKKS01000462.1 GCA_007123625.1 Paracoccaceae bacterium | reverse complement strand
TCGAACTGCGCCGACAGCGCCTTGTCGCGGGTGATCGCGGTCCAGTCATCGGCCAGCACCTTGGTTTCCGGGCGGCCAAGGTTGATCATCGGCTCGATGGTGAAGAACATGCCTTCCTCCAGCACCGGCCCGGTGCCCGCCCGCCCATAGTGCAGCACGTTTGGCGGCGAATGGAACACGCGGCCCAGCCCGTGCCCGCAGAAATCGCGCACCACCGACATGCGCTGGCCTTCGGCAAAGCTCTGGATCGCCTGGCCGATATCGCCAAAAGTGTTGCCGGGGCGCACCGCCTCGATCCCGATCATCAGCGCGTCATGCGTGACCTGCATCAGGCGCTGTGCATAGGGTTTCGGGGTTCCGGCCACGAACATGCGACTGGTGTCGCCATACCAGCCGCCCACCACCACCGTCACGTCGATGTTCAGGATGTCGCCGTCCACAAGCACATCGTCGCCGCGCGGGCGGCTTTCGTACTTGCTGGCCGGAATCGGGCTGCCGGGGATACCGTGGCAGACCACATGATTGACCGAAATGCAGCTAGCGTGCTGATACCCGCGATACCCAATGGTGGCCGAGGTCGCGCCCGCTTCCACGACCATCGCATGGATCAGCTGATCCAGCTTCGCCGTGGTCTGGCCCGGAACCACTTCGGGCGCGATCCGGTCCAGAATATCAGCGGCCAGGTGCCCGGCGCGGTGCATGCCCGCAAAATCCTCGGGGGCGTGCAGGTGAATGCCGTCTTTGGTGATCCGCAGGGGGGCGCCGTTGTCCAAGGTCTGCTCCGGAGTCGAAAGTTGCCGCAATCTGGGGTTTTCCTTTGCCCCGCACGCAAGGACACGCGGGAACTCATCCTCTAGATAGCGACGCAGCGCAGGATTTTCCACCCGTCTTCAACCGGGCGTCTGCATCTGCGCATCGACCGTCACCGGCGCGCCCAGCGTAATGCCCTGGGGCGTGACCGCGCAGGCCTGCGCACGCATCTCGACCCCGGCGGCGCGGGCGGCGTCAAAGGCACGCGCATAGGCAGGATCGATATCGGCCGCGACCCGCAGGCGTGCCGCATCGGTCCGCGCCATGGCATAGAGCATGACCGCGCGCGCACCCTCCTGAGCCGCCTGCGCCAGTTCGCGCAGATGCTTCGTGCCGCGCACGGTCACGCTGTCAGGGAACGCGGCCCAGTCGTCGCGGCGCAGGGTGACGCTTTTCACCTCGATCAGCACCCGCCGCCCGTCCGCATCCGTGGCGGCAAAATCCACCCGCGTGCCGGGGACAAGCGCCACCTCGGCGCGCAGGTCGCGCAGGCCCTCCAGCCCCGCCACCCGACCCGCCGCCAACGCCTCGGCCACCACGCGGTTGGCCAGCGTTGTGTCCACGCAGGCCATATGCCCGTCCGCCAGTTCCACCACCCGCCAGCCGAAGGGCAGCTTGCGCCCCGTCGCGGCCCGTTCCAGCCAGCACCGCGCGCCGGGCTCCACCAGCCCGGTCATGGCGCCGGGGTTGGGGCAATGGGCGGTGATCTCGACGCCATCCTCCAGCACCATATCCGCCAGAAAGCGCTTGTAGCGCCGGATCAGCCGCGCAGGCACAAGGGGGGTTTGAAACTGCATGATCGCGGGCCTATACCAGCACCATCCCACCCGCAAGGAGACGCGCCCATGCCCAACCCCACAGCCGCCATGCTGGTGATCGGCGACGAGATCCTGTCAGGCCGCACGCGCGATTCGAACACGCATTTCCTGGCCGGGCAACTGGCCGAGCGCGGCATCGACCTGTGCGAGGTGCGCGTAGTGTCCGACGTGCACGACCGGATCGTGGCGGCGGTGAACGCCTTGCGCGCAGGCCATGACCATGTGTTCACCTCGGGCGGGATCGGCCCCACCCATGACGACATCACCGCCGACGCCATCGCTGCGGCCTTCGGCGTGGCGCTTGGCATCCGAGACGACGCGCGCGCGATCCTGGCCGCCCATTACCAGCGCACGGGGCTGGAGCTGAACACTGCGCGGCTGCGCATGGCCCGGGTCCCCGACGGCGCGGTGCTGATCGAGAACCCGGTTTCAGCGGCGCCGGGGTTCAGCATCGGCAACGTGCATGTGATGGCCGGTGTGCCGTCGGTGTTCCAGGCGATGGTGGCGGGGTTGCTGCCGACACTCAGCGCGGGCAAGCCGCTGCTTAGCCAGACGCTGCGCATCGAACGCGGCGAGGGCGAGATCGCAGGCCCGCTGGGTGCGCTGGCGGCAGAGTACCCCCAGCTTTCCATCGGCTCGTATCCCTATGTCCGCGACGGGGCCTTTGGCGCGAATGTGGTGATTCGCGGCAGCGACGCGGCGGCGCTTGATGCCGCGATGGTGCGGCTGAGCGACCTGTTCCCCGAGGCCACCGCATGATCCCCCCCGGCGCCGGTGCACTGTTTGCCGCACTCGACGCCACATGGCCCGCCGCCGGGGTGAGCGTGGAGCACGGCTTCCACCTTTGCGATGGCGCGGGGGGGGGCAAGCGGGTGTCAGCCGCCCGCGCCACCGGTCCGGTTACGCCGGATCAGGTCCAGGTCGCTGCCGCCGCGATGCGCGCGCAAGGCGCCGCACCGCTGTTCATGATCCGCCCCGGCGATGATCCGCTTGATGCGCTGCTGGACGCGCGCGGCTACGACGCTATGGACGCGACCGTGCTGATGGCCGCGCCAGTCGCGCAGATCGCTGCCGCCCCTGCGCCGGTCACGCTGTTTCCGATCTGGCCACCGCTGCAGATCATGCGCGACATCTGGACCGCCAACGGGATCGGCGCGGCGCGGCAGGCGGTGATGGACCGCGCACCACCGCCGAAAACCGCTCTGATCGCGCGGGTGTCCGACCGCGCGGCGGGCACCGCTTTTGTCGCCTGTCACGGTGACATCGCCATGCTGCACGCGGTCGAGGTCCTGCCGGGACTGCGGCGGCAGGGGGCGGCGCGCAACATGCTGACGGGTGCGGCCTGGTGGGCACAGGTGCAGGGTTGCGCGTGGCTCGCGCTGGCGGTCACGCGCGCCAACTCCGGCGCGCGCGCGCTCTATCGCACGATGGGGATGGCCGAGGTCTGCAGCTATCACTATCGCGTGGCGCATGCATAGCCGCACCCGCCCCCCCGCGTAGCGTGCAGGGGCGCGTCACGCGGGGGGATGGGGCGTTAGTTTGCAGGAGTCGAGCTGACACCCACCTGCGCGGGGCGCAGAAGCTGCTCGTGCAGCATGAAACCCTCGGCCAGAACCTGAATGATCTGCCCTGCCTTGAAATCGGGTACCGGGGCCTCGAACATGGCCTGATGCTGGTGCGGGTCAAAGGATTCGCCGGGCTCGGGACAGATGCGACTCACGCCGTGGCGCTCCAGCACATTGGTCAGTTCGCGCAGCGTCAACTCGATCCCCTGCACCAGCCCGGGCGCGGCGGCGCGGGCCTCGTCATTGGCAGAATTCAGGGCGCGGGCCAGGTTGTCATAGACCGGCAGCATGTCGCGCGTCAGCTTCGATCCGCCATAAAGCAACGCGTCGCGGCGATCCTTTTCGGCGCGCTTGCGGGTGTTCTCGGCATCGGCCAGCGCACGCATCAGCCGGTCGCGCAGCGCATCACGCTCGGCCTCCAGCTGCGCCACCACATCGGGACCGGGTTCTTCCGAAGGCTCGGGTTGCCCCGCCTCGGCCTCGGCCTGCGAATCAGGCTGCGTTTCAGTTTGCTCGAAATCGGTATCTTGCCCGGCATTTGCCTGCTGGTTTGCCATACTCACTGCCTTCCTTCACTTCAGTCATGGCCACGGTCGGCGAGCATCCGGCCCACCAGTTGCGCCGTGTAATCCACGATCGGGACGATCCGCCCGTAATTCAGCCGCGTCGGGCCGATCACGCCAACGGCGCCCACGATCTTGCGATCCGCGTTCATATATGGAGAAACCACCAGAGAGGAACCCGAAAGAGAGAAAAGTTTGTTCTCGGCGCCGATGAAAATGCGCACGCCCGCGCCCTCTTCGGTCAGTTCCAGGAATTCGGCGATGTCGCGCTTGCGCTCCAGGTCGTCGAACAGCCGCCGGATGCGTTCCAGATCCGCGCTCTGGTTGGTCTCTTCCAGCAGATGCGCGCGCCCGCGCACGATCAGACGCTCCTGCGGCTCGCCCTCGTTTTCCCAGACGGCAAAGCCGCTTTCGACCAGCGCCCGGGCCAGATCGTCGATCTCGGCACGGCGGGTGGCGATCTCGGCGCGGAAGCGCTGGCGCAGCTCGGTCAGCGTCAGCCCTTCGATCATCGCGTTCAGGAAGTTCGCGGCCTCGCGCATGGAACTGGCGGTCTGGCCCGGCGGCGGGGTAAAGACGCGATTCTCCACGTGCCCGTCTGAAAACACCAGCACCACCAGCGCCCGGTCCGGGGCAAGGCTGACGAATTCGATATGCCGAATCGGCGCCTCGTGCTTGGGCGACAGCACCAGCGAAGCGCCCTGCGTCAGCCCCGAAAGCGCCGTGCCGACACGGTCCAGAAGTGTGCCCACATCGCGCTCGTTGCTGCCGAAGGTCGCATCCAGCGCGGCGCGGTCGCGGTCGTCCACCGGCGCGATTTCCAGCAGGCTGTCCACGAACAGCCGCAGCCCCATGTTGGTGGGCACGCGCCCCGCCGAAATATGCGGGCTGTCCAGCAGGCCAAGGTATTCCAGGTCCTGCATCACATTACGCACGGTCGCGGCCGAAACCCGTTCGCTCAGGTCACGGGTCAGCGTGCGCGACCCGATGGGCGCGCCGGTTTCCAGATAGCCCTCGACCACGCGGCGGAACACTTCGCGCGAGCGCTCATTGAGCTGTTCAAGCACCCTGGCTGCGTCGTTCGGTTTGGTCATGTTGCCCGTGCATTCATTGTCTGCGACCGCCTGTATGAGACTGTATTTGTGACCGTGTGTTTAACGCGGGGCGTGTCTACCCGTGCTTGACGCCGCAGCCTTGCCGTTTCGCACCCACCCTGGCGGGCACGCGCACCACGGCGTGCCAACTGGCCACAGTGGCGGTTCCGGGTTGCATCGCAACCCCTGCGCCCCTTATCTGGCCGGGAATCATGCGAAAGGAAATCCGATGCGGCCTTCTGGCAGAAACTTAGGCGATCTTCGTGCAATTTCAATCGAGACCGGCATTGTCAAGCATGCCGAGGGCTCGTGCCTGATCCGCATGGGCGATACGCAGGTCATCTGCACCGCCTCGATCGAGGACCGTACGCCGCCGTTTCTGCGCAATACCGGACTTGGCTGGGTGACGGCGGAATATGGCATGCTGCCGCGCGCCACCAACACCCGCAACCGGCGCGAAGCTGCCAGCGGCAAGCAGACCGGGCGCACGGTCGAGATCCAGCGCCTGATCGGGCGGGCGCTGCGCGCGGGCATCGACCGCTCGGCCCTGGGCGAGCGGCAGATCACGGTGGATTGTGATGTGATCCAGGCAGATGGCGGCACGCGCTGCGCGGCGATTACCGGCGGCTGGGTCGCGCTGCGGCTGGCGGTGAACAAGCTGCTGAAGACGGGCGCGGTGGTGTCCGATCCGATCATCGATCATGTGGCGGCCATCAGCTGCGGCATCTACGCAGGCCAGCCCGTGGCCGATCTGGACTACGCCGAGGACAGCGTCGCAGGCGTTGACGGAAATTTCATCCTGCTGGGATCGGGGCGGCTGATCGAGGTGCAGATGTCCGCCGAGGGCGCGACGTTCTCGCGCGACGAGATGGGCACGCTGATGGATCTGGCCGAAGCAGGCTGCGCGCAACTGGTGGCGGCGCAGAAGGCGGCGCTGTGATCCGGCGGTTCGACGGGAACGCGCTGCTGATTGCCTCGCACAATGCGGGCAAGCTGATGGAATTTCGCCAGATCCTGGCGCCGCGCGGGATTACGGTCACCGGCGCAGCCGAGCACGGCCTGCCCGAACCTGCGGAAACGGAAACCACCTTTGTCGGCAATGCCCGGATCAAGGCGCATGCGGCGGCGCAGGCAACGGGCCTTCCGGCGCTGGCCGATGACAGCGGGCTGGAGGTGGCGGCGCTGGACGGGGCGCCGGGCGTGTATACCGCCGACTGGGCCGAAACCCCGCAGGGACGCGATTTCAGGCAGGCGATGGCAAAGACTCATGCCGCACTTTTGGCGCGGGGCGCGCCCGAGCCTTGGGCTGCGCGTTTCTGCTGCACGCTGGTGCTGGCCTGGCCCGATGGGGTGGATGCGGTGTTCGAAGGCTACGCGCCCGGGCATCTGGTCTGGCCCCCGCGCGGGATTGACGGGCATGGGTATGATCCGATGTTCGTGCCCCACCACGACCAAGGCCGTACCTTCGCCGAAATGACCGCCGAAGAAAAGAACGCCCTCTCTCACCGCGGAGCGGCGATCTCCGCCCTCATGCAAGGATGTTTTGAATGAGACGCATCTCCACAGGGTCCCCGTTCGAAAAGACCCTCGGCTACAGTCGCGCCATCGTGAAGGGCGGCTGGTGCTTTGTCTCGGGCGTGACCGGCTATGACTACGCCACCATGACCATGCCCGATGACGTGGCCGCTCAGGCGCACAACTGTTTTGCCACCATCGCGTCGGTTCTGGACGAAGCCGGTTTCGCGATGGAGGACATCGTGCGCGTTCAATACACGTTCACCGATGCCGCGCTGGTCGAGGCCGCGACCCCCGCACTGGGCGCCGCAATGGGCGACATCCGTCCCGCCGCAACCATTGTCGTTGCCGGCCTGATCAAACCCGAGATGCTGATCGAGGTCGAAGTGACGGCCTTCAAGGGCTGATGATGGAAGATTGGCGCGAAGCAGGCTTCGGCATCTATGTCCACTGGCCGTTCTGCGCCGCCAAATGCCCGTACTGCGATTTCAACAGCCATGTGTCCGCGCAGATCGATCAGGACCGCTGGGCACGCGCCTATCTGACCGAAATCGACCGGCTGGGCGCGTTGCTGCCGGGACGGGTGGTGCAGACCGTGTTCTTCGGCGGCGGCACGCCCAGCCTGATGGACCCGGACGTGGTCGCCACCGTACTGGAACGCATCCGCGCCACCTGGCCCATGGCAAACGATCCCGAAATCACGCTCGAGGCCAACCCGACATCCGCCGAGGCCGGGCGCTTTGCCGCCTATGCGCAGGCAGGCGTCACACGGCTGTCGCTGGGGGTGCAGGCGCTCAATGACGCCGACCTGCGCGCACTGGGGCGGCTTCACAGCGCTGCCGAGGCCCGCGCAGCGTATGACATGGCGCGCCGGGCGTTCGGGCGCGTCAGCTTCGATCTGATCCACGCCCGCCAGCACCAGACGCTCGAAGGGTGGCGGGCCGAGCTGTCCGAGGCGCTGGCGATGGCGGTCGATCATCTGTCGCTCTACCAGTTGACCATCGAGGACGGCACCGCCTTTGGCGCGCGCCACGCTGCGGGTGGTTTGCGCGGATTACCCGACGACGACCTTGCCGCCGACATGTACGCGTTGACGCAGGATCTGTGCGCAGAAGCCGGGCTGCCCGCGTACGAGGTGTCGAACCATGCCCGCGTCGGCGCCGAATCGCGCCATAACCTGATTTACTGGCGCGGGGGCGACTGGGGCGGCATCGGCCCCGGCGCGCACGGGCGGCTGACACTGGACGGGCGGCGGCTGGCCACCAGCACACCGCTGGCCCCCGGCGCATGGCTCAACGCGGTCGAGTCCACCGGCAGCGGCGCGCTGCCCGACGAGTCAATTGTGCCCAACGAACAGGCCGTGGAATACCTGATGATGAGCCTGCGCTTGTCCGAAGGCACCGACCTGCGCCGCCATGCGCGCCTCGCGGGCGCTCCGCTCGGACCTGACAGGACCGCGGCGCTGGAAGCGGACGGGCTTGTGGTGCGCGCCGGTGACCGGCTGCGCTGCACCGAAGCGGGGCGTGTGGTTCTCAACGGTGTTCTGCGGGCGCTGCTGGCCTGATCTGTGCGCGCTTAGCGCATGATCGCCGTGGTTTCCGCCCGCAAGGTATTGGTGATGCGCACCAACTCGGCGGTGATGCCGGGTTCAGACAGCGCATGCCCCGCCAGCGGCACCAGATGCAACCGGCTTTGCGGCCAGGCGCGGTGCAGCTTCCACGCGGACACGGGCGGGCAGATCATGTCGTACCGGCCCTGCACGATGGTTCCCGGCACCCCGGCCAGTTTCCCTGCATTCAGCAGCAACTGTTCATCCCGCTCGAAAAAGCAGCCGTGGCGGAAAAAGTGGTTCTCCAGCCGGGCAAAGGCGCGCGCGTATTCGGCAGGCCCTTCGCCGGTCGCCCGGGTTTCAATCGACGCCAGCGCGTTCTCCCACCCCGCCCACGCGCGGGCATAGCGCGTTTCCGACAGGATATCGCCCGAAAACAGGCGCTTCGCATAGGCCGCGATCAGGTCGTCATGCTCGTCGTCGGGGATCAGCGCGGTGAACCGCGCCCACAGATCGGGAAAGAATCGCCCTGCGCCACCGCCATAGAACCACTGCAGCTCGGCCTGCGTGCCCAGAAACACCCCCCTCAGGACCAGATGCGCCACCCGTTCGGCGTGGGCCTG
>SKKS01000094.1 GCA_007123625.1 Paracoccaceae bacterium | reverse complement strand
TTCTATTCGCTGAACCTTGCGCAATGCGTGCTGCTGCTGGCGTATGAATGGGGGCGGCAGGGGGCGGACGTGCCGCCCGAGGTCGAAGCGCTTGCAGGCACCGATCTGGCCGCGCACATCGAGCTTGCGCGGCTGGGCGATCATTTCGAGGAACGGCTGGACGCGGCGGGGTTCTTCTTTCCCGAAACCAAGGCCGCGGGCATGAAGCTCAACCTGCGCAACATGTGGTCGCGGCTGCGGCTGACACGGGCGGATGTGCAAACGTTGCACGGCATGTTGCGGAAACTGGCGCGGGCAGTCGGCTGACGCGGCGGCGAAGGGGGGCTGTCAGCCCCCCTCTGGCCCGTTCCGGGCCATTCACCCCCCGAGAGTATTTTCTGGCAAGATGAAGGGGTCAGGTGATCACATCGGGCTTGCTGCGCCCGGTGCGGGCGGCGATCCCGGCCAGGCTTTCGGCGGCGGCGATCACCGGGGCAAGTGCCGCTTGCGGGTCAAGTGCCAAGCGGTCGGCGGCATCTTCGAAGCGCTCCAGATAGACGCGCAGTGTCGCGCCTTCGGTCCCGGTCCCTGACAGTCGCAGCACCAGCCGCGCGCCGCCGACAAAGGTGATCTGGAGGCCCTGCGCCGTGGTCACCGATCTGTCTATCGGGTCGGTGTAGGCGAAGTCCTGTGCTTCGGTAATGCGCAGCCCGGCAACTTCGGTGCCGGGCAGGTCGGGCAGGCGCGCGCGCAGGTCGTCCATGAGCGCAGTGGCGGCTGCGGTGTCGATGGCTTCGTAGTCATGGCGGGAATAGTAGTTGCGCCCGAATTCGGCCCAGTGTTGGGCCATGATCTGCGCCACGGATTGTTGCCGCACCGCCAGGATGTTTAGCCACAGCAGCACCGCCCAAAGGCCATCCTTTTCGCGCACATGGTCCGAGCCGGTGCCGGCCGATTCCTCGCCACAGAGACTGGCGCGCCTGGCATCGAGCAGGTTGCCGAAGAATTTCCAGCCCGTGGGGGTGGCGTAGCAGTCCAGCCCGCGTGCCGCCGCGACCCGGTCCACCGCCGCCGACGTGGGCATGGAGCGTGCCACGCCCTTGAGCCCCTGCGCATAGCCAGGCGCCAGATGTGCGTTGGCAGCCAGCACCGCCAGGCTGTCCGAAGGGGTGACATACAACCCGCGCCCGACGATCATGTTGCGGTCGCCGTCGCCGTCCGACGCGGCGCCGAAATCGGGGGCGTCGGGGGCGAACATGGCAGTCATCAGATCATGCGCCCAGACCGGGTTGGGGTCGGGGTGATGACCGCCGAAATCCGGCAGCGGCACGGCGTTGACCACCGACCCCGGCGCGGCGCCAAGGGTGGTTTCGAGTATCGCACGCGCATAGGGGCCGGTGATGGCGTGCATCGCATCGAAACGCAGTTGAAAGCCCGCAGCAATAAGGTCGCGGATCGCATTGAAATCGAACAGGTTTTCCATCAACGCCTGATAGTCCGCGACCGGGTCGACCACCTCGATGACCATGTCGCCCATCCGCTGTTCACCAAGGGCCGCAAGGTCGCAATCGGGCGCATCGAGGATGAGGTATTCGCGCAAAGCTTCCGATTCTGAATGAATTTTTGCGGTGATCGACTCAGCCGCAGGGCCGCCGTTTGCGGCATTGTACTTCAGGCCGAAATCCTCGGTCTCGCCGCCGGGGTTGTGGCTGGCCGACAGGATAAGGCCGCCATCTGCCCCGCGCGACCGGATCAGATGCGATGCTGCGGGCGTGGACAGCAGTGCATCCTGCCCCACGATCACCCGCGAAGCGCCTGAGGCCGAAGCCATTTTCAGGATCGTCTGCGCGGCACGATCATTGAAGAAGCGTCCGTCGCCGCCTAGCACCAGCGTCTTGCCCGCCACCCCGCCTATGGCGTTCCAGATGCTCTGGACAAAGTTTTCCAGATAACCCGGTGTCATGAACACACGGGTTTTCTTGCGCAATCCCGATGTGCCGGGCTTCTGGTCTGCGATGGGGGCGGTGGGGCGGGTGAGAATCATATGGTCGCTCCGGGGTTGCGGATACGTCGAAAATCGGCGGCAGCATCGCGCAGCGGGGCGGCGCGGGCAAGGTCGGGGGCGCCAAGCGGCAGGCGGCGGCGCCAGTTCGGGTGCTCGAACACCGTGCCGGGAAGGTTTGCTTGCTGGTCGGTGCCGCAGATATCTTCGGCCTGCAGCGCGACAAGTTGGGCCGGTGTGGCGGCAAGGAAGCGGTGCAGTGCGCACACGTCGCCACCGGTGGTGTCGGCGGTTGCGTCGAAGCCCGCGACCTCGGCCCGGCGGGCGGTGCGGGCGGCATCTCGGTCGGGCAATTCGCCAAGCTGGTTGCGCCAGTCAAGGTCTTGCCCGGCGCGCCAGCCTTTCCATGTCGGCAGGTCGTGCGTGCCGAAGCTGACGAGCGTGTGCGCGTCATAGCGCGCAGCGGGCAGGAAGGCGCCATCGCCATGCCAGTCGCGTTCGAACATGGCGACGCGACAACCTAGGATCCCGCCGTCCGCCAGAGCGGCGCGCAACCCTTCGGGTATTGTGCCCAGATCTTCGCCGATCAGGCTTGCGCCCGCGCGCGCGGCTTCGATCCGCGCGACCGCCAGCAGGGCCGCGCGCGGCATCCGGACATAAAGTCCGGGTAAGTCATCGGGCATCCAGAAAGCGCGCTCGAACCCGAGAATGTGGTCGATCCGCAGAAGGCGCGCGACGCGCAACTGCTGGCGCAGGGTCTGTGCCAGCGCAAGAAAGCTACCGGCGGCCAGCGCGCGCGGGTCCATCGGCGCCAGGTTCCAGCGCTGTCCCGAGGGTCCCAGCAGATCGGGCGGTGCGCCCAGTGACACACCCCGCGCAAAAAGGTCCGGTTCGGCCCAGGTCTCGGCACCTGCGGGGTGTGTGCCCACGGCAAGGTCCAGATACAGCCCGTGTGCCATCGGGCGGGCGGCATCGGCGGCTGCACTGAGCTGGGTTTCGGCCAGCCACTGGCACCAGGCATGAAAGCGCAAGGCATCGGCGTTTTCTGCCGTGAAATGGCGCACAAGCGGGCGGTCGGGGTGGCGCAGCGCCTCGGGCCAAGCGGGCCAGTAGGGGCCATAGATGTCCGACAGCGCCTGATGGGTGGCGAAATCTTCGAGCGGGGCGCCCTGCGCGGCGCGCCAGCGGTCAAACGCCGGATCGCCCGCAAAGGCGGCGAAGCGGGCGCGCAGCGCGGCCAGTTGCGCAGGCCAGACGCGCGCGTAGTCGACCAGATCGCCAGTGTCGTCGTGATCGGCGCCCGCGTCGATATGTAACACGCTCCAGCGACGCCGGTGCGAAGGCGCGTAGGGGCTGTAGTTCAGCGGATCGGCGAAACCTGCGTGCACGGGGTTGATGCCCAGAAACCCCGCGCCTGCGGGCACCAGCGCTTCCGCCAGCCGGGCAAGCTGCGCATAGCTGCCTGCGCCTGTGCGCGCGCCCTCCCACAGGCCATAAAGGGGTGCTGTCAGGCCCCACGCCGGGGCGGGCGCGGGCAGGGTTGCGGGCGCGGCCAGCACAACCACGGACCCTTCGGCGGTTTCCAGCCGATGAATTCCCATCGGCAACGGTGGAAGGGGCGCGCGCCCCGCGCCGGTTTCGATACAGCCATCTTCCAGCACCAGGCGCCAGTCGGCTTCGGGGATCACCACGCCCGGCGTATCGCACACCGCAACCCGCCAGGCGGGCGGCGCCTGAAGTTCCGCCAGCGCGTCGGCGGCGTCAGCTTCGTTCGTGACGGGCAGGCCCATCGCGGCCAGCACCGCACGGCGGCTTTCGGGGGGCGCGCACCGGTCGCGCCCGGCGCCGTCCTGATACCGCCATTGCAGGTTCATTCGCGCGCAAAGCTCGTCCAGCGGGTTCATGCGCCGGTTTCCAGCACCAGCGCCGACACCGACTGCGGCGGCACATGAACGATCGCCGCCAGCGCCTGTGGGGCGGCATCGGGGTCGGCGGTGTTGATGTGGCGCGACCAGATATGCCCGCTGGGCGGGCGCGGCAGGGCGACGTGCATTTCCGCGCCGGCGTTGAAGATCAGGAAGATCGCATATTCCAAGTCGTCATATTCCGGTGTGCCCGAGGCGGTACGCAACTCCACGCAGACATTCGCAAGACCGGGGTCCTGCCAGTCCTTGGGTGTCATGTGTCTCCCCGAGGCGTGCCACCAGATCAGGTCATCCGCACCGTCGGCCCCGCGCATGAGCGAATGCAGGAAACGCTTTTGCCGCAGGATCGGGTGCACTGCGCGAAAGGTGATCAATTTGCGCGTGAACGCCAGCAGTTCGCGGTCGGCATTATTCCAGTCCAGCCATGTCAGGTCGTTGTCCTGGCAATAGGCGTTGTTGTTGCCGCGCTGGCTGTGGCCGATCTCGTCGCCTGAAAGCAGCATCGGCGTGCCTTGCGACAGCAGGACCGTCGCCAGCAGATTGCGGCTGCGCTGCGCGCGGGCGGCGGCGATGGTTGGCGCGTCGCTTGGCCCTTCTGTTCCCATGTTGTCCGAGTAATCCTCGGAGTGACCGTCGCGGTTGTCTTCGGTGTTGGCGGTGTTGTGCTTGTGGGAATAGCTGACCAGATCGCGCAGGGTCATGCCGTCATGGGCGGTGATGAAATTGACCGAACTGGTCGCCGATCGGCCGGAATGGTCGAACTGCGGCGCCGATCCGGTGATTCGGGTGGCAAGCTCGGGGGCAAGCGCGGTGTCGCCGCGCCAGAACCTGCGCACACCGTCGCGGTACTTGTCGTTCCATTCCATGAACGGATGGGGAAAGGCCCCGAGTTGATAGCCACCGGGGCCAATGTCCCACGGCTCGGCGATCAGCTTGACGCGATTGAGCACGGGGTCCTGCCGGATCGCGGCGAAGAAGGCGCCATTGGGTTGGAACCCGCTGGCATCGCGCGCGAGGGTCGAGGCCAGATCGAAGCGGAAGCCGTCGACGTGCATCGCCTCGACCCAATAGCGCAGGCTGTCCATTACCATGCGCAGCACCATGGGATGGTCCATGTTCAACGTGTTGCCGCAGCCGGTGTCGTTGATGTAGTGGCGCGGGTTGTCGGGCATCAGCCGGTAATAGCTGCGATTGTCGAGCCCGCGAAATGACAGCGTCGGGCCCAGCTCGGACCCTTCGCCGGTGTGGTTGTAGACCACATCGAGGATTACCTCGATCCCGGCGGCATGCAGGCGCTTGACCACATGCTGGAATTCCGCGATCTGCCCGGTGGACATGTAGAGTGGTTCGGGCGCGAAAAAGCCGATAGTCTGATAACCCCAGTAGTTGGTCAGCTTGCGGTCGGTCAGAAACTTGTCGTTGAGGAACGCCTGGACCGGCAGCAACTCGATCGCGGTCACGCCAAGGTCGAGCAGATGGTCCACCGCCTCGTCCGAGGCAAGGCCAAGGAAGTGGCCTGCGTGGTGGACATCGCGCAGTGCGGTGAAGCCCTTCACATGCGCTTCATAAATCACGCTTTGGGCGACAGTGTGGGCGGGCGGGCGGTCGTTGCCCCAGTGAAAGCTGGGGTCTTCGACCACGCACTTCGGCATGAACCGCGCCGAATCCCGGGTGTTGAAGGTCAGATCGAGGGATTTGGCGGCGGTGTTGTAGCCGAAAAGCGCCTCGGACCAGCGCGGGTGGCCGGTGATCCGCTTGGCGTAGGGGTCCAGCAACAGCTTGTGCGGATTGAAGCGGTGGCCTTGTTCGGGCGCATAGGAACCGTGGGCACGATAGCCATAAAGCTGCCCCGGCACCAACCCCGGCACGCGCCCATGCCAGACATGCCCGGTGCGTTCCGGCATCGGCAACCGCGCAAGTTCGCGCGCCCCGTCGGGCGTGAACAGGCACAGGTCGATACCGGTGGCGTGTTCCGAGAACACGGCGAAATTGACCCCGTCGCCGTCGAATTCGGCGCCGATACGGGTATAGCGCCCGCGCGTCATCACATAGTGTGCCATTCAGCTTACCAGCGCATCATAAAGCGCGCCATATTGTGCGCTGGACGCCTCCCACCCGACCGGGTGGCGCATGCCATTGGCCTGAATATGCGCCCAGATTTCAGGGCTGGCGTGCAGGTGGCAAAGGTCGACCAGCGCAGCCGCAAGGGCGGCGGCATCGTCGGGCGCATGGACCATCCCGGTGGCCACCCCCATGCGCAAGGCGGCGTCGTTGGCGTGGATCACCGTGTCGGCCAGCCCCCCGGTGCGGGCGACCACCGGCACCGCGCCATAGCGCAGCGCATAAAGCTGGGTCAGCCCGCAGGGTTCGAACCGAGACGGCACCAGAACCGCATCGGCGCCCGCGAACATCCGGTGCGCCAGCGTTTCGTCGTAACCGATCCGCACCGCGACCGCGTCCGAATCGCGCGCGGCTTCCAGCCAGGCATTCTCCAGCGTCCGGTCACCCGATCCCAGCAGCGCAAGTTGCCCTCCCGCGCCCGTGAAGGCGGGCATGGCGTCCAGCAGCAGGTCCAGCCCCTTTTGCGCGGTCAGGCGCGACACCACCACCGCCAGCGGGCCCGGGGCGTCAGGCAGGCCGAATTCGGCGCGCAACCCCTTGCGGTTGGGGGCCTTGCCGCGCGGGGTCTGGAAGCGGCGGATATGGGGGTCCTTGCGCGGGTTCCAGGTGTCGGTGTCGATTCCGTTGAGGATACCGGTCAGCAGGTGCTGGCGCGCACGGATCATGCCATCTAGCCCCATGCCGAATTCAGGTGTGGTCAGCTCGCGCGCATAGGTGGGCGAAACGGTCGTGATCCGGTCCGCGCCCACCAGCCCGGCCTTGAGCGCGCTGACATGGCCGTAATATTCGTAACCATCGGGAAGGAACCGCGCCGGGTCCAGGCCCAGCGCCGCGATCCTGTCGTCGGTGGTCAGGCCGTGAAAGGCAATGTTGTGAATTGTCATGACCACCGGCAAGCTTGTGCCCTGTGCGGCGAGGTATTCCGGCACCAGCCCGGCCTGCCAGTCGTGCAGATGCAGCACCTGCGGCACCCAGTCGTCCAGCGCCCCGCCCGCGATCCGCGCGGCAGCCGCGCACAGGGCGGCAAAGCGCAGGTCGTTGTCCGCCCAGTCATTGCCTTGCGCATCAAGGTAGGGCGAGCCGTCGCGGTCGAACAGATGCGGCGCGTCCAGCACCAGAAGGTCCAGCCCGGCATGGCGGAGCACGAGTATGCGCGCGGGGCCGCCGAAAAACGCCCCCAGCGACAGCGCTTCGGTGGCCTTTGCCGCCTGCGCCAGCACCGGGCGGTAGCCCGGGATCAGCGTGCGCACTCCCCATCCGGTCCCCGCCATGGCACGCGGTAGCGCGCCGGTCACATCGGCCAGCCCGCCGGTCTTGACCAGCGGCACGCATTCCGACGCGACGGCCAGAACCCGCTTCATGCACATCCTCGCATCATGTCCGTCTCCGCATCACACCCGGCCCTGCATCCGGTTTGCCTCATTCCAGCGCCGCCGCACGCCGGTCCAGCATCGGCTGGGTAATCAGCGTCACGCCGGTTTCCGTCACGCGAAACCATTTTGCGTCCTCTTCGGGGTCCTCGCCCACCACCAGCCCTTGCGGGATCTGCACCCGGCGGTCCAGCACCACCCTGGACAGGCGCGCGTGGCGGGCAATGTTGGCATAGGGCAGGACGACCACCTGGTCCAGCTTGGAATATGAGTTGGTGTGAACCCCTGTAAAGATCAGCGAATTGTGCACCTCGGTGCCCGAAATGATGCACCCGCCCGAGATCAGCGAACTGACCGCCAGTCCGCGCCGGTCGGCGTCGTTGTGGATGAACTTGGCCGGCGGCACGCTTTCGGAATAGGTCCATATCGGCCAGTTGGTGTCCCACAGATCCAGATCGGGGTCGAAATCCGTCAGGTCGATGTTGGCCTGCCAAAAGGCATCGACCGTTCCCACATCGCGCCAGTAGGCGGGCGCGTCGGCGCGGTGGCGCACGCAGCTGTCGTCGAACCTGTGTGCCATCGCCTTGCCGTTCTTCACGACGTCCGGGATGATGTCGCCACCGAAATCGCGCCCGGAATTGGGGTCATTTGCGTCATCCATCAGCAACTGGCGCAGGAATTTCCAGCGGAACACATAGATCCCCATCGACGCCAGCGCGCGCTCGGGGTCGTCGGGCATGCCGGGCGGCTGGCTGGGTTTTTCCAGAAACCGGGTGATCCTGCCTGCGTGGTCCACGTCCATCACGCCAAAGGCGGTGGCCTCCATCCGCGGCACGGTCAGGCAGCCGACGGTGACATCGGCGCCGGTTTCCACATGTTCGCGCAGCATCACCTCGTAGTCCATCTTGTAGATGTGATCGCCCGCCAGGATCACGACGTAATCGATCCCGTAGCTGTCGACGATGTCGATGTTCTGATAGACCGCGTCGGCCGTTCCCTGATACCAGTGCACCTCGTCCACGCGCTGGGAAGCAGGCAGAATATCCAGGTATTCGTTGCGTTCGGCGCGAAAGAAGTTCCACCCGCGCTGGCAATGGCGGATCAGCGAATGCGCCTTGTATTGCGTGGCGATCGCCATCTTGCGGA
>SKKS01000325.1 GCA_007123625.1 Paracoccaceae bacterium | reverse complement strand
GGGCCGCGCGCCCGCGCGAATTGCCGGTGACGGCGATTTCCCGGCTGATCCGCGACCCTTATGCGGTTTATGCGCGCTATGTGCTGGGACTGCGTGCGCTTGATGCGCTGCATCCCGAACCCGATGCGCTGCTGCGCGGCACGGTGCTGCACAAGGTGCTGGAGCGGTTCAAGGCGCTCGATGATCCGGGCGACGACCCGCGCGCGGTGCTGATGGCCACGGCTGCGGATGTGCTGGCCGAAGCCGTTCCCTGGCCTGCGGCGCGCCTGCTGTGGCAGGCGCGGCTGGCGCGGGTAGCCGAATGGTTCGTGGCCATGGACGCGGATCTGGAGGGGACACCGGTGCTGACCGAACGCGGCGGGCGGCTGGACCTGCCCGCTTTCGGTTTCACCCTGACGGCGCGGCCGGACCGGATCGACGAAATGCCCGACGGGCGGGTGCATATCCTGGACTACAAGACCGGCACGCCGCCGACCAAGGCGCAGCAGGAACACTTCGACAAGCAATTGTTGCTGGAAGCGGTCATGGCCGAGGCCGGGGGCTTTGCGACTCTTGGCCCGCGCGAGGTCGCGCGGGTAAGTTATGTGGGGCTGGGCCCGGCGCCGAAGCTGGAAACGGTCGAGATCACCGAGGAGATCAATGCCAATACACTGGCGGGCCTGGAGCGGCTGATCGCGGCGTATGGAAGCGCCGACAAGGGCTATGCCGCGCGCCGGGCGCTGTTTTCCGAGCGCGACGCGGGCGATTACGACCATCTGGCGCGTCACGGCGAATGGCAGATGCAGGACGCGCCGGTGTCCGTGCCGGTGGGGGACGCGCCATGACGAAGGTGCAGGGCGGGGGCCAGCCCCCGCACCCCCGGAGTATTTGGGGCAAGATGAAGAGGACGGAAAAGGTGAGGGCGGTTCGGTCCGGTGGTCTCGCGCAATCGGATGTTCTGTGGAGTGGGCCACGGACGAAGGCAGGTTCGGGTCGGTTGACGGGGATGGGGCAGTGATGCGGATGCGCGATGAGGCCAGCCAGCGGCAGGTGGATGCCGCCGATCCCTTCGCCTCGACCTGGTTGTCGGCGAATGCGGGGTCGGGCAAGACGCGGGTGCTGACCGACCGGGTGGCGCGGCTCTTGCTGAACGGGGTGGCGCCGACGCGGGTGTTGTGCCTGACCTATACCAAGGCGGCGGCTTCCGAGATGCAGAACCGGCTGTTTGCGCGGCTGGGCGAATGGGCGATGAAGCCCGACGCCGCCCTGGCCGCGGTCTTGGAAACCATCGGTGAGGACGCCCGCGACGCAGAAGCCCTTGCGCGTGCGCGGCGGCTGTTCGCCCGCGCGATCGAAACCCCGGGGGGGTTGAAGATCCAGACCATTCATTCGTTCTGCGCGGGGCTGTTGCGGCGGTTTCCGCTGGAGGCCGGGGTCAGCCCCCGGTTCGTCGAGATGGACGCGCGGGCGGGCCGGGCACTGCGCGCCGAGGTGCTGGAGGACATGGCCGAAGGCACGCCAGACGCGCGCGCGGCGCTGGAGGGGCTGGCGCGGCATCACACCGGGACGGAGATCGACACCCTGTTGCAGGCGATGGGAGCGCATGCCGATGTGCTGGCGCGGCCCTTTGCACCCGGCATGCCCGAGGCGCTGTTCGACCTGCCGCCGGGGTATGACGAGGCGGCGCTTCTGGCCGACGTGTTCCTTGGCGGTGAGGGCGCACTGGCCGAGGATGTGGCGGCGGTGATGGCAGGGTCCGACAGGGTCACGGACACGCGCAACGCCGCGAAGCTGCGCGCGGCGGCGCTGCGGATGCCCGCAGTCGGGGTGTTGCCGGTGCTGGAGGGGATTTTCCTGACCGGTGCGGGGGCGAAGGAGCCCTTTGCCGCCAAGATCGGCACATTGCCCACCAAGGGGATACAGCCCAAGCTGGGGGCGCATCAGCCGCAACTGGAGGACCTGATGCGGCGGGTTGAGGCTGCGCGCCCGCGCCGTATCGCGCTGGCGGCGGTCGAGCGCGCGCGCGCGCTGGGCCTGTTCGCGCAGGTGTTCCTGCCCGCGCTTGCGGTGCGCAAGGCGGCGCGCGGGTGGCTGGATTTCGATGACCTGATTACCCGCGCGCGCGATCTGCTGCGCGATCCGTCGGTGGCGCAGTGGGTGCTTTACAAGCTTGACGGCGGGGTGGACCACATTCTGGTGGACGAAGCGCAGGATACCAGCCCCGCGCAATGGGAGGTGATCGCGCTTCTGGCGCAGGAATTCACTGCGGGCGAAGGGATCGGGCAGCGCAGCCTGTTCGTCGTGGGCGACAAGAAGCAGTCGATCTATTCCTTCCAGGGGGCCGACCTGCGCGTGTTCGAGGACATGCGCACCCGGTTCGCCACGGCGCTGGGCGCGGTGGGTGTACCGCTGAACCAGATGCAGCTGGCGCATTCCTTCCGCTCGTCCGATGCAGTCCTGCGGCTGGTGGACCTGACCTTTGATGATCGGCGCGGGCAGGGGCTGGGCGGCGACGTGCAGCATATCGCCTTTCATCCCGCGATGCCGGGCCGGGTGGATCTGTGGCCCGCCATCGCGGCGACGAAGCCGCCCGATTCCGGCGACTGGACCGACCCGGTCGATGTGATCCCCGACGAGCACCACGCCCGCCAGCTGGCCCGCGCGATTGCCGGGCATCTGCGTGCCCTGATCGATGCGGGCACCCCGATTCCCGATGGCGCGGGCGCGCGGGTGCTGCACGAAGGCGATGTGCTGATCCTTGTACGCGGGCGGCAGCGGCTGTTTCACGAGATCATCCGCGCCTGCAAGGGCGAGGGGCTGGCGATTGCCGGGGCGGACCGGCTGCAACTGGCCGGGGAAATGGCGGTGCGCGACCTGACGGCGCTTTTGCGAGTGCTTGCCACGCCTGAGGATGACCTGTCGCTGGCCGCCGTGCTACGCTCACCCTTGTTGGGGTGGTCCGAGGATGCGCTGTTCCGGCTGGCGCAGGGGCGCGGGCGCGCGTTTCTGTGGGAGCGGTTGCGCGACGGCGAAAGCTCTGCGCGCGCCATGCTGCTGGACCTGATGGGGCAGACCGATTTCCTGCGGCCCTACGAGATGCTGGAGCGGGTTCTGACCCGGCATGACGGGCGGCGGCGGCTGCTCGCGCGCCTGGGTGCCGAGGCCGAGGACGGGATCGATGCGCTGCTGGTGCAGGCATTGAACTACGAGCGGCTGGCGGTGCCATCGCTGACCGGGTTCCTGACCTGGCTGGATTCGGGTGCGGTCGAGATCAAGCGCCAGCTCGATTCTGCCGGGCGGCGCATTCGGGTGATGACCGTGCATGGCGCCAAGGGGCTGGAGGCGCCGCTGGTGATCCTGCCCGACACCGCCGCGCGACGCCCGCGCGAGCGCACCGAACTGTACCCGCTGGAGGGCGCGGTGGGCTGGCGCGCGAGCGGGGCCAACGCGCCCGCGATCGAGGCCGCGCAGGAAGCGGCGCGCGCGCGTGCCGAGGAAGAGGATGCCCGGCTGCTGTATGTGGCGATGACACGGGCCGAGAAGTGGCTGATCGTCGCGGCGGCGGGCGATGTGGGCGACGGCACCTGTTGGCACGACCGGGTGGCCGAGGGGCTGGCGGCGGCGGGTGCGGTCGCGCAGACGTTCCCGACCGGTCAGGGCCTGCGCCATGCGCATGGCGTCTGGCCCGAGGTTGGCGCGGATACGGAGGCCGGGGCCGGGGTTGCGGCGGTGCTGCCCGGCTGGCTGCAGGCGCCGGTGCCGGTACCTGCGACGGCGCCCGCGCTTTTGCGGCCGTCGGATCTGGGCGGGGCGAAGGTGCTGGCGGGCGAGGACGCGCCCGCAGACCGACGGGGCGATGCAAATGCGGACGCGCTGGATCGGGGCCGGGCCCTGCACCTGTTGCTGGAACATCTGCCGCTCTGGCCCGATGTGGGGCGTGCGGATCGGACGCGGGATTTGCTGTCGGCGGGGACCGAGGCTTTGCGGCCGGACTGGCGCGACCTGCTGGATGAGGCCGAGGCGGTGCTGGACGCGCCGGGGCTGGGCGCGTTGTTCGCGCCCGGCACGCTGGCGGAAGTGGATATCGCGGCCGATCTGGGTGGGGGGCGGATGCTGGGCACCATCGACCGTTTGATCGTGGAGCCCGACCGGGTCCTGGCGGTGGATTTCAAGTCCAACCGCCTGATCCCTGAACGGCCCGATGCGGTGCCCGAGGGGCTGTTGCGGCAGATGGGGGCTTATGCGCAGGCGCTGGCGCAGGTCTATCCGGGGCGCGCGGTGGACTGTGCGCTGCTGTGGACCCGCGCGGCGCGCCTGATGGTACTGCCAGGCGCGCTTCTGGAAGCGGCGCTGGCGCGGGCGGGGCTGGCCCGTGGCGGGGGGGCGGGCACCGATGTTGCGCGGGCGCGTTCGGGTACGGACCCTTGACCATGGCGCGTGTGCTTCATAACTAGGCTTGAACCCGAAACAGGAGATCCGAGCATGGCCACCATCGCCGTTACCGACGCCACTTTCGATCAGGAAGTGCGCCAGTCCGACATTCCCGTTGTCGTCGATTTCTGGGCCGAATGGTGCGGCCCCTGCAAGCAGATCGGCCCGGCGCTGGAAGAGCTTTCGGACGATTACGCGGGCCGCGTGAAGATCGTGAAGGTGAATGTCGACGACAACCCGAACACGCCTGCCCAGATGGGCATTCGCGGAATCCCCGCGTTGTTCCTGTTCAAGGACGGGCAGGTCGTGTCCAACAAGGTCGGCGCCGCGCCCAAGTCGGCGCTGCAAAGCTGGATCGACAGCGCCGTGTGATCCGCCTGCCCGCAAGGAAACCCGCCGCGTTGCGGCGGGTGCCTCCGGCGGGAGTATTTGGTGCAAGATGAAGAGGGCGCGATGAGCGATTTTCCCGGCTGGCATGGGACCACGATCCTGGCGGTACGCCGCGGCGGCCGCGTGGTGGTGGCCGGGGACGGGCAGGTTTCGCTTGGCCAGACCGTCATCAAGGGCTCGGCGCGCAAGGTGCGCAGGCTGTCGCCCGGCGGTCGCGAGGTCGTTGCGGGGTTTGCGGGCTCCACGGCGGATGCATTCACCTTGCTGGAGCGGCTGGAGAAGAAGCTCGAGTCCAATCCGGGGCAGTTGCAGCGCGCGGCGGTGGAACTGGCCAAGGACTGGCGCACCGACAAGTATCTGCAGAAGCTTGAGGCGATGCTGATCGTGACCGATGGCACCGAGCTTTATGTCATCACCGGAGCGGGCGATGTGCTGGAACCCGAACATGATGTAACGGCGATCGGATCGGGCGGGAATTTCGCGCTGGCTGCCGCGCGCGGGCTGATGGAAAGCGATCTGGACGCCGAAGCGGTGGCGCGCAAGGCCATGGCGATCGCGGCGGATATCTGCGTCTATACCAATGGTAATCTGACGGTGGAGAGCATCAGCGCCGCGTGATTTCGGCTGCTGATGAGGATTCACCGTGCAAGGCAGGGGGCTACGCCCATGACCAACCTCACCCCGCGCGAGATCGTGTCGGAACTGGACCGGTTCATCATCGGCCAGAAGGACGCCAAGCGCGCCGTGGCGGTGGCGTTGCGCAACCGCTGGCGGCGCAAGCAGCTTGCGGCGGACCTGCGCGAAGAGGTGTATCCCAAGAATATCCTGATGATCGGCCCCACCGGCGTCGGCAAGACCGAGATCAGCCGCCGTCTGGCCAAGCTGGCGCGGGCGCCCTTCATCAAGGTCGAGGCGACGAAATTCACCGAAGTCGGCTATGTGGGGCGCGACGTGGACAGCATCATCCGCGATCTGGCCGATGCGGCCGTGGCCATGACCCGCGAGCACATGCGCGAGGATGTGAAGGCGCGCGCGCAGGCCGCCGCCGAGGACCGGGTGATCGCTGCCATCGTGGGCACCGACGCGCGCGAGGCAACGCGCGAGCGGTTCCGCGAAAAGCTACGCAGCGGCGCGCTGGACGGCACCGAGATCGAGCTGGAGGTCACCGACACGTCAAGCCCGTTTCCGGTGATGGAGATTCCCGGCATGCCGCAGGGGGCTGGTGGTATGAATCTGGGCGACATATTCGGCAAGGCCTTTGGCGGGCGCAAGGTGCGGCGGCGCATGACCGTGGGCGAAAGCCATGACCTGCTGGTCAGCGAGGAAGCGGACAAGCTGCTGGACGACGAGTCCGTGAACCGCGCGGCGCTCGAGGCGGTGCAGGAAAGCGGGATCGTGTTTCTGGACGAGATCGACAAGGTCTGTGCGCGGTCGGACGCGCGCGGCGCCGATGTCAGCCGCGAGGGGGTGCAGCGCGACCTTCTGCCGCTGATCGAGGGGACGACGGTTTCCACGAAGTACGGGCCGGTGAAGACCGATCATATCCTGTTCATCGCCAGCGGGGCGTTCCACATTGCCAAGCCGTCCGACCTTTTGCCCGAGTTGCAGGGCCGGTTGCCGATTCGGGTGGAACTGCGCGCGCTGACCGAGGCCGATTTCGTGCGGATCCTGACCGAGACCGACAACGCGCTGACCCGGCAATACACGGCCCTTCTGGGCACCGAGGAGGTGGTGGTCGATTTTACCGAGGACGGGATCGCCGCGTTGGCCCGGATCGCCGCCGAAGTGAATCAGGCGGTCGAGAATATCGGCGCGCGGCGGCTCTACACGGTGATGGAGCGCGTGTTCGAGGAAGTTTCGTTCAATGCGCCCGACCGGGCGGGCGAGACGGTGACAGTGGATGCGGGCTTCGTGGAAACGAACCTTGGTGACCTTTCGCGGTCCGCGGATCTGAGCCGCTATGTGCTTTGAGAGCGCGCCCCGCCGCGCATGAGCCGCGCGTGCGGGGCGTGAGTCAGGCGATCCCGCGCGACGGCTCTGCGGTGTCGCTTATGGCCTGACCCGAGCGTGGCGGCAGTTCGGGCCAGACAAGTGCCGGGTCGGTGCGGGCGCAGTAGTCGGCCACCGCGGTCTTGGCGTGGCGCACGACCATCTGGATGAAATCCTGATCCGTGCTGGCCTGATACGAGGCGATGATCGCCATTGGCGGCATGCGTTTGGTCACCTTAAGCGCCACAAGCAGGTTCTGGCTGATCTCGCGCCGGATGGTCACGGTGGGAATCGCGCCGATACCGAAGCCGTCGATCAGCAGGTTGACGATCGCATAAAGCGAGTTGCAGCTGGTCAGCTTGGAGGCCAGCGCCTGTGCGTCGTGAAAGAAGGGCGCGATCATCTGGAACGGTGGCGAATTGCGCGGGAACGAGATGATCGGCAGCGCCGCCAGTTCGGCCACGGTGTAAGTGCGGTCAGGGTCGATCAGTTGCGGCGACCCGGCCCAGACCATTTCCAGAAAGCAGGCGGTGTAGCTGCGAAAGCCCTCGTCCAGCACCGGGTGCAGGCAGAAGATCAGGTCCAGCTCGCCCCGCCGGATGCCCTGAACCAGTGGCTTGGTGCCGTCCACGGTCAGGTCGATCCGCAGATCGGGGATGGCGGTGTGCAGCATGTCGATCAGCCCCGGCATCCAGGTCGAGGACACGCTATCGATGGCTCCGATCCGAAGTGGCTCGCGTCGGGCAAGGGTGTCGCTGCGCAAGCTCTGGCGGAGGCTGTCCATGTCGTGCAGCATCGCTTCGAACCGCGCCAGAACCTTTTCGCCTTCGGGGGTGAGGGTGAAATCGCGGTCGCCACGATGGGCAAGGCGGCAGCCGAAGTCGGCCTCGAGCGCGGCAAGGCGGCTGGAAACGGCAGGTTGGGTCGTGTTCAGTTCCCGTGCCGCGCGGCCGAAATGGCGGGTCCGGGCAAGAACGACGAAGGTTCGCATGTCGATGTCGCGCATGGGTGCCTCGGGCTGAATGTTGCCGGAGCGAACACTGTCGCGGTGCGCGGGTCAAGTCCGCGCAGGTTCAGCCGCGCGGCAGGACGCGCAGCCGGTCCGGGGCGATGGCAAGGTGCACTTTCTGCCCCTCGGTCCAGGTCTGGGCGGCACTGGCAAGCACCCGCAGGCGGGCATCGCCAAGGCTGAGCACATAGCGGTTGCGCGCGCCAAGAAAGACGCGGGTGCCGACCTGCGCAACAAGGGTGTCGGCGGGCGCGTCCGGAGCGTCGCAGGCATCGACAAGGGTCACATCTTCTTGCCGGATCGACAGGGTGACGGGGCCGGGCGGGTGCGTCCCTTCGGGGAGTGCCAGCGTCTGGCCATCGGCAAGCCGGGCGCGGCGCCCGTCGTCCAGAACTTCGGCGTCGATCAGGTTGGCCGCGCCCAGGAACGCCGAGGCAAAGGCAGTGGCCGGATTGGCGTAGATGTTGGCGGGGGTGTCCTGTTGTTCGATCGCGCCGTTGTTGATAAGCACGATGCGGTCCGACAGCGACAGCGCCTCTTCCTGGTCATGAGTGACAAAAAGCGTGGTCAGACCAAGGCGCTTGTGCAGTTCGATCAGCTCGACATGCATGTCTTCGCGCAGGCGCGCATCAAGGTTCGACAGCGGCTCGTCCAGCAGCAGCACCTTGGGGCGTGAAACGATGGCGCGGGCCAGCGCCACGCGCTGTTGCTGCCCGCCCGAAAGCTGGCGTGGGCGGCGGTCGGCCAGATGGCCCAG
>SKKS01000444.1 GCA_007123625.1 Paracoccaceae bacterium | reverse complement strand
CCTGCGGGCGCCCCGCCGACATCAGCGCCTCGGCCCGCGCGGCCAGCAGACGGGCCATGTTGCCCCCCCCGCGCGTCCGCCGCGCAGCACCTGCCAGCAGCACCGCTGCGTGGCCCGTGTGCCCCATGCGCAGCGCCGCACGCGCCAACACCAGGGCGCGCGCAGGATCGTCCGTACCCTGCCCCCGGTCCAACGCGCGCCAGTCGGTCACGGCCTCGGCCGCCATCAGCGCCAGATGCGCCAGCCCGTGGTGACGCGGGTGCGTGCGACAGGCGGCATCGGCATGCGCGGCCTGCACCCCGGTCGCCGGCCCCTGCGCCAGTACCGCGCGCAGCCAAAGTGCGTGATCTTGCGCGGCCCAAGCCCATGGCTGCGCCATATCCAGCCGCGCGGCAACATGATCCCCGGCATCGGCACCACCACGCTCAAGCGCCAGCCGCGCCATTGCGCGCCACAGGGGCGGGTCATCGGGCGCCACCGCTTGCCATGCCGCCAGCGCCTGTGCGGCGGCGGAAAAATCACGCTCGGAAAGGCGGATGTCGAACACCTCGGGCCACAGGTCGGATGCCGGAGCCACGTCCGTCAGGTAGCGGTCCAGCGCCGCCGCCCCGCCCTTGAGCCACGCCAGCCGCGCGGCCAACCCCGACCGAGCACTCCCAAGCACAGCGAGATCGAGCTTGGCCGCGTCAAACTCCCCTGCCAGCATGGCCAGACGCACACGCAGGACAATCGCCGTTTCATTCCCCGCCACCGCCGCAACATCCGCCAGCGCCAGGCGCGCAGCGGTAGCATCCCCGGCGCGCAGATGTACCCGCGCCAGCACCGTCCGGTCGCCCCCGGCCCGCGCTATCCGGCGTTCAAGCCGCGCCAGCGCCCGATCGCGATCCTCGGACGGTGCAAGCTCGCAAGCCAGCGCGGCCATTTCCACCGATCCCGGCCACCGCTTGCAGGCCGCATTGGCCACCTCGGCGCCCGGAAGCCGCGCGCGCCAGAGCGCACGCAGGGCTATCGCAATGTCGCGGTGCCGCGCGCCCTGCACCAGCATCGCGGACACCGCTGTCTGTGGCGCCATCACATCCGGCAGCGGACCGTCCCAAAGCCGCCGGGCCAGCGCCCGCGCGAAATCCGGCCCGGCGCTCATGCCCGGACCGGGTCGCCCCCTGACCCGGTCGCCCGCAGATTATGTCCCATCAAGGAGTTCCCGATACTCGCCGAACTGCAGGCCGAAAAACCGCTCCGCCGCTTCGCGCTTGGGCCACATCAGCCCGTGCAGGAAGCAAAGCGCCTCGCGGTCGAGCGTATAGGGCACACTGGCCCAGACGCGCTTTTCCATACGTGCATCGAATTCGGCGCGCACTTCGGGCGACAAGGCATCCTGACTGAGCCCGCAATGGTCAAGGACACGCGCCACCACACCTTCGGAGTCCGTGCGGATGTCTTCGTAGTTCAGAACCAGAATGTTGTCATAATGCCGGGACCACCGCTGATAATTCGCCACATAGGACCCCATGGCCACCACGCCCGCGCGCTTGATCAATGCCAGCAAATCATCATCAAGCAGCACTTCGACAGCGTCGGCAGCGGCGCCTTTGGTCCGCCACTTGGTATGCATCCGGATGGCCGAGACCGCGCGCGCCAGCGGATCGCGCAGCACATAGATCACCCGCGCGCCGGGGCTGAGCCGTTTGCATTCGGCAATATCGGCATCCGGCAACGTGGAATACTCGGGCGTGAAATCCATCGACAGCAACGACGGGTCCGGAGGCGTCATCAGGGTCCGATACCAGTCGATCCCGCGCTTGCGGTTCCAGTCCCAGAAATGCGCCTCCTTGTTGGTCGAGGTCACGGGCCGCGAATTCGGAAACGCATAGGTGCACGGATGCGCATTTAGCACGTGATGCAGCCAGCTGGTCGAGGCTTTCTGCGCCCCGATACACAGGATATCGGTCACATTCTCGCGCGGCTGGGTGTCGCTCATGCGGGATCTCCGGGTTTGGGACGGGCAAGGTCGGCTTTCAGCCGCGCCAGATCGGCAGGCAAGGTCCAGCGCCTTTCGAACAAGGCAAGGTGGCGCTGCATGGCGGCGCGGTCGCCCCCGGCCTGTGCGGCGGCGATGGCGCGGCGGCGGCGGAAGCGGTTCTCGCCAATCATGACAGCTGCCTCGAACGCATCGAGCGCGCGTTTCGGATTGCCCGCGCGCAGCATCAGATCGCCCGCCAGCCGCAAGGCATAGCCGTGCACATCGCCACTGCCAGCGCGCACTACGCGCGGGGTGACACCACGGATCAACACGGGCAAAAGCGGCTCCAGAAGCGCCATTGCACGCACGACACGATTGAAGTCGAGCAACAGGCGCAACACCGCCGCCGCTTGCGCGATATCGGGCGCATCATCGCGTGCCAGCGCGGCGTCGAAACGGTCCACCGCCATATCGGCCAGCATCCAGCCGCGCAGGAAATCAAGATAAACGAACAGCGTCAGGGGGTCGTCGGTTTCCGACACTTCAGGGTACCCCCCGGTCGTGCCAAACGCGAAACGGCGGTGCAGAACCGGGCTTGCCGCAAACCGTTCGGCGACGGCCAGCATGTCGCCGGGGTTGCGTCGCGCCACAGGGCCATGCGCGACCACCTGGCGATCCCCGTCCGGACCGATGACCGTGGCAAGGCACTCGAACCGGCTGCGCCGCTGCTGCGGGTCGTCGATGCGGCGGAACACGTCGATGCCTGCTTCCCCTTCGACTGCGAAATCAGCGATTGCGCCCGTCTGCATCCGGTCACTTCCCCGTTCTCCGGCGCCGCTGATTGGTGCGGCCTGCGACCCCTGAGCCGGGTCTGTTCCTGCGTCGAAACCTCAGGACGCTTCTAGCACGAAACCCGTGCTGCAGAAGTGGAAATTCCGCGCCTGCCGGGGCAGGATGACCGACAGCCGCGCCCCCTCGCCCGCATCAAGGTGCGCACGCTCGAACCGGCGCGTCACCGCGTGCATACGCCCCGGCGGGCAGGAATGCACATGCGATTCGAGGAACTGATGCTGGCGCGCACCATCCGCATCCTGCACCCAGCACGACAGCGCGGTTTCGAACAGGAACCCTCGTTCGGCGTAAAGCGTCAGATGCCACGTGAGCGCGGCCACGTCATCGGCCAGCCCATCCAGCGAGAACTCGATCGCGGCGAAATCGCGGATTTCGGGGATCTGCACCTCGAACCGTTGCGCGCCTTCGCTGAGAAAAAACAGCGTGCCGGGCTGTGTGAACCCCTGCGACAGGATGAACCGCTTGGCAAAGGGCGTGTGCGGACCGATGGGATAGGCGATCTGCTGGCCTGAGAACGCATGCCATATGTCGTAGAGCACATGCCCGGCGCCAGGCTGGCTTTGGTCTTCTTTCGGTTCGGTCGGCAGCGGCGCAAGGCGCGCCTCGATCGCATTCAGACGGCTGCGCAGGTCCGTGGCCTCGCCATTGATCTTTTGCCAGATCGCGCTGGTCTCGTAATTCACTTCGCTCAGCAGGTCGGCGAACAGGCCCTGCATCGCCGCGCCACTGCCCATCCGCCCGGTGGCGCGTGCCAGATCGGCGTAGCGGCGCCAATCATAGGACGGATTGTCGAGCGTGTTCATCATCACGCTGCGCGTCTGATCGGTGGTGCGCTCGCGGCGGCGGTGATGCCGCGCAAGCGGACGATCAAGCAGCGCCACGTTGTGCCGAGTCAGAAAGCGGTTCATGAAGGCGCGATCCTCCATGACATCGAAGTCCTCGGGGAAGCCCCCGGCCTTGACCGCAAGGTCGCGTTGCAGCATCCACTGCACCGGATAGAGATCATGGCGATAGCAGGCGTAGGCCAGCGGCCTGAGCAAGAAGTCCTGACGCTGGAACGACCGCGGCAAGGGTTCCGAGCCCAGGACGCGGATATCCGCCCCGGCGCCGCGGGGCACGATTTCCTCGATCATCGCGGTGACGCCACATGCAACACCTCCCAGTGCAGGAACCGACGGCGCGGCCTCGGCCCAGAACGCAAGCAACGCCTCCATGAACGCCGGATCCCAGGTGTCGTCATCGTCCAGGCAGGTCACGAAATCGGTGTCCAGCGCCGCCAGCCCGCGATTGAACGCAGCCGACCGGCCCACACCCGGGTCCAGGTGCAGCACCGTCACCCGCGATGCGGCGATCACTGCACCGTCTTCTTCGGGCTCCAGCAGTGCCTCGACCGGTCCGGGTTCGCCGCCATCGTTGACCAGCACCACATGCCAGTTGCGAAAGCGCTGCGCCTGTACGCTGGCCAGGGCACGGGCAAGAAACACGGGGCGGTCGCGCGTGCGGATCACAACGCCGACAGACGGATCTTCAGAAATCATGCTGTCCGCTCCGCGCTGTTGTTCTGAGCCGGTCATAGATCAATCTCGCGGATTTGTGAACTGCCCTACCCATCGCTAGCAGCATCGCTGCATCGGGGCGCGGGCCTGCCATGCCGGTCGTTGGTCGCCTGCATCACTGCAGTGCTGCCGTCCGGTAAAGCCGCACCGAAAGCCCGCCATGCGGCACGGGCGGTCCCGGGGGCAGGAAAGGCAACCCGGTCGAAGCCGCCAGCCCCGAATCGGACGTGACCAACCCCACCCGCCAGCCGGAGAACCGTGCCCGCAGTGTCTGTCCCAGCGCGCCATAGATCGCGTGCAGCATGTGCCGCGCCCCGATCCGCTCCCCATAGGGCGGGTTGACCATTACCAGCCCCGGCGGACCGGGCGGGGGCTGCAAGGCGCTGACGGCCTGACAGTGGAAATCGCAGAACGGCGCCACTCCGGCGCGAGTGGCGTTGTCGGTGGCCATCGCCACCGCGCCCTGATCGCGGTCGGAGCCGAAAAAACGCGCCTGCGGTGCCTTGGACTGTGCCGCCGCGCACATCTGCGCCCATGCCTCGGCGTCATGCCCGGCCAGGTGCTCGAAGGCAAAAGCGCGGCTGCGTCCCGGCGCCAACCCGGCGGCAATCTCGGCGGCTTCGATCACGAACGTCCCCGACCCGCACATCGGGTCCACCACCGGTTCGGTCCCGTCATACCCGCAGTCGCGCAGGAACAGCGCCGCCATGGTCTCGCGCAGCGGTGCCTTGCCCACGGCCTGTTTGTGCCCGCGTCGGTGCAGCAACTCGCCCGAGGTATCGATGCTGAGCGTGCACAGGTCGTCGTCCATCCGCACCATCACGCGAACGGGTGCATCCTGGGCGATAGGCGCGCCCACCGTGTCGGTGATCGCTTGCTCCACCCGCTGCGCCGCCGCCTTTGCATGATAGATGCGCGAGGCGCGGCAAGTCGCATCAACCCGCACCGGCACGTCCGCGCGCAAGACACGGGCCCAGTCCACCCGGCGCGCGCGCTTGTCCAGTTGCGCCAGATGCAGCGCACGAAAGCTGCTGAAGCGCCAGAGCACGCGCGAGGCGCCGCGCAACCACAGGTTGGCGCGCATCGCGGCGTCGCGCCCGCCCGGCACCACCACGCCCCCTGGCACGGCGGTCGCGGCAGTGAACCCTATGCTGCGGGCTTCTGCCAGCAACAGGGGTTCCAGGCCGGGAATGGCGGCAAGGAAGATCTCGGTATCGGCAAGGGGGGATGCAGGTTCGGACATGGCCCTTCCTTCCCGCATCGCGGCGCGGCGCGCAAGCCCCGCGCGACCATCGGACGGGGCGCCGACACGCCAGATGGTTCCGCCACGATCACCGGCAGTGGCGCGGAACCTTACGCCGCCAGCGCGGTATCCAGCGCGCGGCCCAGCTTGTCGGTCAACTCGTCAATCTGTGCCTCGGTGATGATGAAGGGCGGCGCCAGCAGGATATGGTCGCCGCGCTGACCGTCGATGGTCCCGCCCATCGGGTAGCAGATCAACCCGGCCTCCATCGCGGCGGCCTTGATCTTGGCGTGCAACTTGCGGGCGGGGTCAAAGGGGGCTTTGGTTTCGCGCGCGGCGACCAGTTCCACCCCCCGGAAAAGCCCGCGCCCGCGAATGTCGCCCACATGCGGGTGCTGGCCGAAACGGGCGTGCAGCGCCTTGTCCAGCACGTCGCCCATGGCCTGCACACGCGCCAGCAACCCACGTTCATGGATCGCGCGGACCACGGCGCCCGCGCCAGCGGCGGCCATCGCATGGCCCATATAGGTGTGTCCGTGCTGAAAGAATCCGGACCCGTCGGCAATCGCGTCATAGATCCGCGCGCTGGTCAGCAGCGCCCCAATCGGCTGATACCCCGCGCCCAGCCCCTTGGCGATGGTCAGCATGTCCGGCGCAACGCCATCTTCGAGGCAAGCGAACAGATGCCCGGTGCGCCCCATGCCGCACATCACCTCGTCCAGGATCAGCAAGATACCGTGGCGGTCGCAGATCTCGCGGATGCGGCGCAGGTATCCGGGGACGGCGGGCACCGCGCCCATCGTGGCGCCGACCACCGGTTCGGCCACAAAGGCCATCACCGTTTCCGGGCCAAGGCGCAGCAGCTCGGTCTCCAGCTCGTCTGCGACGCGCGCGCCGTAGGTTTCGGCGGTTTCGCCCTCGGTCCGGTCGCGGTATTCATAGCAGGGCGCGATATGGGTCGTTTCCACCAGCAGCGGCGCGAATTGCGCGCGCCGCCAGGCGTTGCCCCCGGCGGCCAGCGCGCCCAGCGTGTTGCCGTGATAGCTTTGCCGTCGGGCAATGACCCGATGGCGCTGCGGCTGGCCGATCTCCATGAAATACTGACGCGCAAGTTTCAGCGCGGCCTCGACCGCCTCGGACCCGCCAGACACCAGATAGACACGGTCAATCCCTTCGGGCGCGTCGGCAATCAACTGGTCGGCCAGCGCCTCGGCGGCGTCGGTGGTGAAGAACCCGGTATGCGCAAAGGCAAGCCTGTCCAGCTGGTCGTGCAGGGCGGCGCGCACATTGGCGTCCGAATGCCCCAGACACGACACCGCCGCCCCGCCCGAGCCATCCAGATACCGCTTGCCGCACGCATCGATGATATAGCAGCCGTCGCCCGCGACGGCGTTCGGCAACTGGCCCCTGGTGGAGCGGCCAAAGACGTGATCAGCCATGTTCAGCCCCTTACAACATAGACAGAACACCGCGCATGGCGCACCACGCGCGCCGCGTTCGGCCCCAGCAGATAATCCTGCAACGCCGGGCGGTGCGACCCCATGACGATCACATCCACCGCCAGCTTGGCAGCGGCGCGAAGGATCTCATCATAGATGGTGCCATGCAGCACATGAGGATGCACCTCGACATCGTCGGGGATGTTCGCCGCGACCCATTCGGTGATCTGCTCGCCAAAGGCGTGCAGGGCCTGCTTTTCGAAGTCCTTGCGAAAGAACGTGCCCACCTGCGCCAGCCCGAAATCCGGAAGCACGCTGACGACATGGAGCGCGCCGCCCCCGGCAAGAAGGGTCAGCGCCTCGGGTAGTGCGTGTTCCCAGCTGTGGGGGTCAGACAGGTCGATGGGCAGAAGGATGGTGCGGGCCATGGCGGACACTCCTCAGAAGGCGGGCTGCGTCTGGCGGCGACGCTGAAGTCCGATCACCAGCCCCAGCAGCAACAGTGCCGGAATGAAGAAAAGCTGCTCGGGCCACCGGTCGGCGGGACGCTGGACATTGGCAAGAATCACCGGCTCGGCGCCATAGAAGTCGAAACCGCCCAAATCGTTGGCATAGGGCGTGCCGAACATCGGCTCGTCCATCGCCACCACGTCGCCATCGGGCAGAAGCCAAAGGCCGGTGGCATCCAATCGTCCTTCGGGCGCGGAATCGGGCACGGTGATCGGCACGGTGACGCTGCGCAAGTCACCAGTGCTGAAATCGGGTCCCGTGACCTCGATCCGCAGCGCCTCGCCGGCCTGGGCCGCCTGCAGCACCTCCTCGAACTGGGTCGCGGGCAAGCGCTCGAATTCAGGCTGGACGCGGTTGAGCCAGAAGTTCGGCACGAACAGGGTGAAGGCCACCAGCAGCAGCGCCGCACTTTCCCACCAACGCGACCGCGCCAGGAAATAGCCCTGCGTGGCCGCAGCGAACAGCAGCATGGCGAATGTGGCGATGACAAAAATCATCACCGCCTGCAATATGCCCTCGGTGGTGCCCAGATCGACGCCATACAGGATCAGCGTGGGATTGTAGATGAACAAGAACGGCAGCGCCACGGTCCGCAGGCTGTAGAAGAACGCCTGAAACCCGGTGCGGATGGGATCGCCCCCCGACACGGCAGCGGCGGCGAAACTTGCCAACCCCACCGGCGGCGTCACATCCGCCATGATCCCGAAGTAGAACACGAACAGATGCGCCGCGATCAACGGGACGATCAGCCCCTCCTGCGCGCCAAGGCTGACCACCACGGTCGCCATCAGCGACGACACCACGATGTAGTTGGCAGTCGTTGGCAGCCCCAGCCCGAGGATAAGCGAGAACAGCCCCACCAGCAGCAGCATGATGAACAGATTGCCCATGGACAGCAGTTCCACCAATCCGGCCAGTTCGGTGCCGATGGGCGTACGGGTCACGGTGGCGACGATGATCCCCGCCGCACCGGTGGCAACCGCGATGCCGATCATGTTGCGCGCGCCCGCGATCAACCCCTCCAGCAGATCCTGG
>SKKS01000080.1 GCA_007123625.1 Paracoccaceae bacterium | reverse complement strand
GATCGTGGCAACCATTCTGAATAACAACGATGCCGCGCTCTGGTTTGAAAGCTCGCCGGGTGGCGGAACCTCTGTCACCGTTGCGTGGCCGGTTGACCGCCCGGCGGATGCGGTTGCCGACAGTGCCGGTGCAACGGAGTCGGTCAAGACAACGCTTTCTGGGCACAGGATTCTGATTGTTGATGATGTCGCGGATGTTGCCGACGTGTTGTCGGAAATGCTCGAGACGGACGGCGCAATTGCAATCTCGGTTCCTGACCCGCAAGAGGCGCTGGATGCACTCAAGGAAAACCCCGGTCTCTGGTCACTCCTGGTGACGGATTTCGACATGCCGAAGTTTAGTGGCGCCGACCTGGCACGCGCGGCATCGCAACTGGACCCGCCGGTTCCAGTGATGCTGGTCACCGCCCTGCCCGAGAACAAGAATTGGGAACGCAGTCTGTTCAGCAGCATATTGTCCAAGCCGGTCGACGCACGCTGCTTGATCGAAGCCGCGCGCACTTCCCTGTCCGACAAACCCCCGCAATGATCTTGCACGGGTGCGAGAGGAACTACCGCGGCCGGGTGCAGCGCTGGCGCTTTGCGCCTGATGGACCTGCGCACTTGCCGCAAGGATCGCTTCATACGCAGGTCACGCGGGCATTCGGGTAATCCATCGCGGCAAAGCGCAAACACTCCGATCGTGAGGGTATCTCTTGTTGATAGAAGGCGATCTCATGTCGTGAACTTACAACTTTAGAGAGTTCGGAATCCACTAAGCGCACGCGCAGAGTAGATCAAGATCAGCTAACGTGCTCATGATACCTTAGCTTTAATCTGGTGTTTGGTCTTATGCACAGTCTTCACCGCAATGCTGCCGATGTCGCTCTCTCGCGGTTGCCGAGTGGCCAATGGTCCGATGGCGAGTTCTCGCGGAATGGCGAGGGCCCTGATCCAGGCGGGCGATTCGCTGTACCGGGGTGGTGGGTGCTCCCTTCGGCGCTGATCGGCCTGATCCTTTGGGGCATGATCTTCTACACCGTTTTCGGGTGGCTTTCCGGATGAGCTATCAGCTTCCGGTGCTGATTTGCGAAGCCGGTGACCCCTCTGTCCGCAAATCGGCTCTCGGCGACGCTTGAGAACAGTTTCGCGCCGATGCCCACGGACCGGAGTTCCGGTCCGAAAGCGGCTCTATACCTGAACTGGAGACCCATGATGCAACTCCTGCTCAAGCAGAGACAACGCCAGATCGGTGCCAAGAACGGCGCGTTTCCAAGTCATGGCGCTGCGCCAGTACGCGGCCATCCTGGGGCAGGGCTTGAATCGCGGCTGTTCACAACGGCGACGGATCGCGCGAAAGCGACGTCGCTTGCGGATGCGCGGGTTCTGATTGTAGGGTTTTCTGCAGATCAACTGTCCGGACTACGCAGATCAATCCAAAGGGTTGGCGTCAGAGGGATCGGATCGACCCCGAGTGTGCAGAAACTCGACATGTTCTCAGAGATGAAGAGCGCGTTCTCGCATATCGTCGTGAACTTCGACGCGTTCGAGGACACTGAAAGCGGCGTAGACGCGCTTTTCACATTCCGGATGCAGGCGTCGGAGTTCGTGATCATCTTGTGCTCGGCCTACGCATCGGGTGACGATTTTGGCACCGAAAGGGCGGCGATTTGCGACGCAACCCTTCGCCTGCCGGTATCTGAACACAGAGTGCGCGCGGGACTTATGGCCGGGACAGAAAACCATGCTGATCGCTGCAATGGATATCGCAAGGCCGCGCTGTCGTAGCCCGAGGACTTCAGGAAGCCGGAACTGTCGATGACGCAGTGACGATGGCATCAGGAAAAACGATCACCGCAGCGTGTCCATCAGTCAGAGCTTTTGGTTCTGGGTTCCCGAAGGGACGCCGCCTCCAGGACCGCGCTTGCAAGTTTCGCTCGGTTGACTGGTTTGGAAAGAATGGCCGCAAAATCCTGCTGCGTGGCCGGATTAACCAGATCGGAGCGCGCTGTTACCAGAACCGTGGGAACAGGTGGGTGCAGCCGTGCGGCAAAGCGGGCCAGCTCATCGCCCATCATTCCCGGCATATGAAGATCCGTCACCAGCACAGACCAGAACTCCGGCGTATCGGACAGGATTTCCTGAACCCCATCAAGTTCGGATTCAGCAAAAGCGTCCGCGCCCGCAGATTCGAGCATTCCCGCCAGGACATCAGCAACATCCTGCAGGTCATCGACAACCAGCACACGCAAGCCTTTCAACATACCACGCTCGGCAGCGCTGTACTTTTGTGTGACCGGCAGCTCGTCTGTGCCGATGATCGCGCTTTGGTTCCGTCGCTCCTGCGCAGGCCAGGCAATAGTCATCTTCGTTCCCGCGCCGGGCGTGGTGTCGATCCAGAGCGCAGAGCCGCTTGAACTCAGGATATCAGCCACAATTGACAATCCGAGTCCGGTTCCGTCCTTACCCTTGGTGGGAAATCTGGGCTGGAACAGATTCTGGCGGATATCCGCGCTGATGCCTGTCCCTGTGTCGGACACGGTGAACAAGGCGTGCGGGTGATCGATATCGGCCAGAAAGCCCGCGTCCGGCTTGTAATCAGGCGGTGTGCTGCCCGCAGGAAGCGCGGTTACAGTCACGCGCGCGTCCTGCCCGGGCAATCCGGATTCGCAGGCATTGATCGCAAGGTTCACGATCAGTTGCGCCAGTTCGGTCGGATTGGCCCAGACCGGCAGGGGATGATCCGGCAGATAAAGCCGCACCAAGTGGCGTGCAAGGCGTTGACTGCCCAAAAGGTCCAGCCCCTCCCTCAAAAGCTTGCGCAGATCATGATGCTGGCGCGGTCGCATGGGGCGCACAACGCTGCCAAGATCGGCAATCAGATCCACGACCAGCCGGGCTGACTTGCCTATGCGCTGCAATCCGCTTTGCAGGTTGCCGGGGTCAGGCGTGCGTTCTTCCAGAACCTCGACCGTACCCGAAATGACTGCGATCAGGTTCTTGATGTCATGAACGACGGCCCCGGCCACCAGCGCAAACGTGTCGCGTTGTTGTGCGCGCTGCAGTTCCTCGCGGAGTTCGGCCTGTGCATGCTGCGCCTGCTGTTGCTGTGCCACCTCGTCCGATACATCGAACGTCACGCCAGAAAGCTCGGTCGGCTTACCATCTGGATCGTGGGCACTGACGCCTGCATGCAGGCGCAGCCAGGCCCAGCGATCATTCACCATTCTTCGACGATAGGTATGGCTGGTATGCGCGACTTCGCCCGACACGAGGGCCTGATAAGCCATGCGAACCGCGTGCACATCGTGCGGATGCACCGCAGAAAACCAGCTTTGCAGCGAAGGCGCCCTGCCTTCTGACAAGAAACTGATCTGTTCGGGCCAGTCTTTGCCGTAAGTCACTTTCAACGTCTGCAGGTCAACCGTCCATATAAACGCCCTTGCCGCATCCAGAACCGTTCGCAGCTTCGCTTCGGCTTCCTTGAGTTCGGTGATGTCGACAAGTATCCCTTCCCAAATGGTCGTGCCGTCCTCCAGATCACGCGGCACGGATTCGGCGCGTATCCAGCGCGTCTGGCCATGCGCAATGATGCGGGTCTCACCCGAGAACGGGCGTTTTTTGGCAAAGGTTTCGGCGTTGATCTTCAGCCAGTGGGAGTGATCTTCGGGATGCACCCGCGAAAACCCGACGCTTGGGTCGCCAACGGCTTCCGCGCGTGTCAATTCAAGCATGTCGAGAAATTTGTCGCTGAGAAAGGCAAACTCGGCCATTTCCGCGCCGGGTTTCAGCACCATTGTATAAGCGCCGCCGGGCATATTTTCTGTCAGGGCATGAGCAGTCTGTTCTGCCTTGCGGTGCTCGATATCAAGCGCGGCTTCGACGCTGCGCTCGCGGGTGACGTCTTGCAACGTGATGATCACGAATTGACCATGCAGAGCAAAGCCGACCAGTGCGATCCGTTCCCGGCCATATTTGTCGACAATGCGATGCTCTTGCGGTGGGGCGGCCTTTCCGGTTTGCTTTCGCTCCTCCACCTGGGCCCACCAGGAGTGACAGGTTTTCTTCCGATACGCGGCATCGGGGTAAACGCGCTCGGCCCATGCCCTTGCAGTAGGGACATCGTGTTTTGCAAAGCCGAAAGCCTCGACGAAGCTGTCGTTCAGGAAATGGACCGAGGCTCCGTGCGCCTGATCCAGGACCGCCACCGGAACGGGCAGATCCGCCAGAACGGACCGGATTGCTTGAAAGGTATCTGGTGTCGCCGCGAACATGGGAATAACGCACTCCGTTCGAAATCTATGGGAAAATTGCGGATCTTGCGGGCGATCGCGCTGTTGATGCACATGCCTTGCGATCAGGACACCAGCGCGTCGCGTGTCATCCGAAAGGAAAATGCGCAAGACGCGTGCGGCCCGGTGCGCGCGATGCGTGGCAACCCCTGATGGTTCTGCAGGGCTCTCCCGGCTCCGCGGCGGGAACGGGCGCTACGACGAATGTGACCCGAGGGGTCAGGATAGTTGCATCCAGCTTTCATTTCTACGATGCGTGCCTACTTAGGGAAATGCCTGTTGCCGGATGCGCCGCATGTGCGCCGGATGGTCCTCTATCTTGGATTATGCCTTTTATCCAATATAATTATGGGGGGCGAGATCATGAACCAGCCGAATACACGGAGAAAACCTGAAATTGGATTGCTGGCTGTCCTCGTCGCGATCGCGGATACGGGTACCGTGTCGGCAGCAGCCGACCAACTGTCGCTTTCCCAACCTGCGGTCAGCCATGCCCTGCGGCGCTTGCGCGACATCACCGGAGACCGGCTTTTCGAACGCAGCGGTCGGATCATGGTGCCAACGGTTTGTGCGGCCTCTCTTGTCGAACAGGCGCGTCGCGTGATCGACGAAGCAAACGTCATCCTGCGCGCGCAGACCTTCGATCCCCGAACCGGTGCGCCGGTCTGGAGGATTTCCGCACCCGAGTATGCGCTTTGGGCCTTTGGCATCCCCTTGTTGCGTGCTTTGCGCGCGATCAATCCCGCCGCCCGTGTGAACTTTGCGTGCGCGGGGCCGCACACGATCGATGACCTTCTGGCAAGTCGAATCGACCTTGCCTTCTGGGGCGATCCGCGCGACCCAAGGCTTGGCTCGCAGATTGTGCTCAGCGAGTTGTGCCGAGAGCACTACATCGGGGTCATGTGTCGTTCCCACCCCCTCGCTGCCCGGAGCGCGGCGAATGAACTGGATCTCGAAACCTGGCTCGCCTGGGACCATGTGATGCTGACCACGCAGACGCCGGGCCGCAGCATAATTGACCGGACCCTGATGGCGCTTGGCCGAAGCCGGTCCATCGGAATGGCGTCGTCCAGTCACCGCCTGAATCTGGAGTGTATCAAGGGGTCGACGTGGTTGTTGGCTCTGCCCTCAAGGTTGATGCCGGTTGTCGATCCGGATGCGCACATCACCTTCACTTTGCCATTGGACAGTATCGGGTATCCCTATTTCCTGATGCACCACAGACATCGCGGCAATGACCCGGCGCTGGTCTTCATGCGCAAGCTTATTGGTGAGGTATGTGATCCGACAGCCGCATCACAGGTGGGATGAACATCAATATGGAGCGAATGCCAGACCCGGCACTGGAACTTTAACAGGCACCGCTACATTTCAAGCAGGATTGAAGTCAGTGATGTGCCCGCTGTCGCAGCATTCCTGCATTTCGTGAACAGCTTCGAAGAGTAATCTACATCGGAGAAAACCAGGTATCCACCCATTGCATGAACAACAGACATATGGTTGGCAACCCAGCCAGAGCTGATTCCATGCTTTGTGAAGTCAACGATTTGGAAATCTATCCCTGGAAACGATGCGCACATGGCAAGAAGTTGTTCCTTTTGGATTTCCAGATCGGCAGTTCGAATGTTCGCGTATCGATGCCGGCGCTCGAAAACCGCTTCAAAAGCTGCGAAATCCAGTAGAACGGTTCCAGCCAAGCGTTTTTCCAGAAACCCTGAAGCTGAACCAATCAAAGTGATCTTCTCCATATAATTTGGCAAGCAGACATCAGCGGGCAGTTCCGCTTCGAGAATCGGCCTGCATTTAAAGAACTCTGGCAAAGTTGACGGCAGGTAAAAGAATTCGTGCAGATAGCTTTCGCGCCAACACTTCAGAAAGACATCTTCCAAGGAATCGGTAAAGGAATAGTGAACCTTCACCTCGGAAGCCTGTTCGTTTGCATTATCAGGACACGCATCGGAAAGCAAAAAATTCGAGACTATGGCTCGAATCACTGAGATCTGTTTTTCGCCACATTGCGGCAAGGCCCGACACTCTGTCAGAAACTGTTCGAGCGACCAAGGGGTTCTTGCAATTTCCCGGATGTTGAACTGCTCAAAGTACGGATTTTGCACAACGCGTTTTCTGAGGGATGCCGACAGTGGGCTGATATGAAACAACTCTGCCACGGTCATTTCGGAACATGAGGAATATGTAGGTACGCTGTCACGTGGTTCTGGTGCAGTGAACGGAGAATGCGATTCATACTTCGGATATCCGTCGTCTGACATTCTGACTTCCGCTTCAGAAACACGTTATAACATGGCAGACCTTACCGGCGTGAAACACGAAGTGCAAACAAAGGATGCCCCTTTCAATAAAATCTTAAGATACCGAAATATGTCTAAAGATACAATGCGGTCGCCTGATATTGCGCTTAACATGATGGTGAGCAGTTGAGGTGAAATGCAATGACTTTGTCAAATGCCAGGTTGGCTCGATTCGCATTCGGGGCGGCGGGTTTGCTAGTTTTGAGTGCGTGCCAGAAGGACTCCGCTTCTACAGTTGTGTGCTGGCAGGAGCCATACCGAGACGTGGCGGTGGGGATGGTGAAGGCCGACAGCTTCGCGCCCTTCATGCATACGGTCTGCGCACCGGTGAATCAGCGGCGCCCGGCGCCACGGCCCGTGTCCGGCGGCGGTTCTTCGGGGTCGGACTCCGGATCGCATTCGGGGGGGCCCGCCGGTCGCCCGTCAGTGCCGGGATCGGCGTCCACAAGCAGCGGCCCCGATGGGACGTCGGGCAGCGCTTCTGGCGGAAACACAAGCGTTTCAACGACCAGTTCGCCTGACGGAACTTCGGCGGCGGCTGCAGGACCGGGCGGTGGCGCGGCTGCGTCCAGCGGACCTGGTGGCACTTCGGCGTCATCCGGCGGGAGTTCGGGGAACGGTGATGGGGCTTCAGCAGTCAGCGGCCCGGGTGGTGTGGCCGCGGCCGGGGGCGGGTCGGTGGCAGTTTCCGGCCCCGGCGGCGTTTCCGCATCATCCGGCGGCGCGTCAGCGTCCAGCGGACCGGGCGGTGTGTCGGCGGCTTCGTCGTTCTGAACCGCAGCATATCAAGGAAGGAAACAGTTGTGAAATCGGCATCGTGCTCTCTTTGCGCCCCTTGGGCGGCGGTCTTTGTGCTGGTCATCGGCAGCGCTTCGGGCGCGCTGGCACAGAACTACTCTGCGCCCGGACAAAGTTGGTCGTCGGGATGGGGGTTTGCATCGGCCTCCGACCGCAGCCTCGCCTTGCAACAGGCGCAGGCGATCCGGCAGGCGCGCATTCAGCCCGGCCCCAGCACGGTGGTCACCAACTACACCACGACCAACACCACGAATGACAACCGCGCGAACTATCAGGAGGTCATTGGCGAGACGATGCGTTTCGACACCATCGACTTCCAGCTCAACGGTGACCGGATCGGGCAGAACACGAATTCCGTCGGCTCGATGAACACCGGCAACACAACCATCGATGTGCATGGCACGAACAACAGCATCGTCGCGACCAATTCTGCGGATACCGAAGGATGCGTCGACGGCAGCATCCAGCAGGAAACCAGCCTGTTCGAGTCGATGGCATCGCCTTCGGGCATCGACATCAGCACCAATACATCGGGCCGATCCATGCGCTGCGGGCCCTGACCGCATGCGCAACGCCCGTAATCCCTTCGGCGCATGCGCCAAAGCGATGCGGACACCACCGTCTGACCTGGGGGGTCGAATGGAAATCTGGAGCAGAAAACCGTGCAAACAAGATGGTGGCAGAGCGTGATCTGCGTGGCGGCTCTTGCCGGGTGCAGTGCAATGCCCCCGGGCGCATTTACTGCGCGCGACGCCAACGCCCCGCTTGCCGAAGGGCCACCGATCGAGGATGTCGTCACCGCCTTTGACGAAGCCCTGTCCTGCCTGCGTGGCAAGGTGCAGCCCGGCATCACCTTTGCCGTGGGGCAGATCGTCGATGCGACTGGCAGGGAAAGCTATGCCGACGGCGCCGCTGGCAAATTCGTCACCCAGGGCGCGGGCGAAATGGTGCAATCGGCGCTGTTCCGGGCCGGGGTGACGGTGGTCAACCGGCGCGACCCGAACATTCCCATCGTCGAAACGCAGTGGGGCATTCGCGACCTGTCGCAGCAGATGCCGGTGAATTTCTACATCTCGGGGAGTATCAACAGCCTTGATTTCATTCCTGGTGGCGGCTTCAGCACACAGGTGGCCGGGGTCGGACCGCGCTATCGCCAGAACCGCATCCTGATCGGGCTGGACCTGACCATGACCGACGCCCTTACCGGGCGGATCGTGGCCAGTGTGCCGCTG
>SKKS01000382.1 GCA_007123625.1 Paracoccaceae bacterium | reverse complement strand
GGGTGGTTCCAGGGCGAGGATCAGCGCGGGAACTATCCCGCCGGGACCGATCCGATCGTTCTGGGCGAATCCGCCAACGTCATCACCACTTATGGCTATGACCCGGTGACCGGCATGCATGAAGGCAAGGTTACGCTTTGCCAGATCGCAGCGGCATAAGGGAGGACAACAACAATGGCACGGATGAAATTCCTCTGCGACGCCGACCGCTGCATCGAATGCCAGGCCTGTGTGACGGCCTGCAAGAACGAGCACGAGGTGCCCTGGGGCATCAACCGCCGCCGAGTGGTGACCATCAATGATGGTCTGCCCGGCGAACGTTCGGTGTCGATGGCCTGCATGCACTGCACCGACGCGCCCTGCGCCGCCGTGTGTCCGGTGGATTGCTTCTACACCACCGCCGATGCCGTGGTCCTGCACAACAAGGACACATGCATCGGCTGCGGCTACTGCTCGTATGCGTGCCCCTTTGGTGCGCCGCAGTACCCGCAGACTGCGAACTTCGGCACGCGCGGCAAGATGGACAAGTGTACCTATTGCTCGGGCGGCCCCGAAGAGGACATGAGCCAAGCCGAATACGTCAAGTACGGATCCAACCGTCTTGCCGAAGGCAAGCTGCCACTCTGCGCCGAGATGTGTTCGACCAAGGCGCTGCTGGCGGGCGATGGCGACATCATCGCCGAAATCTACCGCGAGCGCGTGGTGACGCGCGGCTATGGTTCGGGCGCCTGGGGCTGGCGCACGGCTTATGGCGAAACCGTGACCGTGTGAGGGGGGAAAGAACATGACCAAGGCATTTTTCGCCCGCCTGGCCTCGGCGCTGGCCCTTGTGGCGGTTGTCGTCATGCTGGCGCCTGTGGCGCAGGCACAGGTCAACCCGACCCAAAGCTCGGTGAACGAGGATGCGCTGTTCCAGGCGCTTGGCACCTCCGGGACCGTGAGCGGTCGCGTGACCATCCCCGACCAGGCGTCGGGCAACCTGATCGCGCCGGAAAACAAGTCCTGGGCGGTGCTGCAGGGCCAGACGCTGCACGCGCTGTCGATCTGGGCCGTGGTCGGCATGGTGGTGCTGCTTGCGCTGTTCTACATGTTGCGCGGACGCATCCGCATCGACGGCGGGTTTTCGGGGCGCAAGATCCTGCGCTTCAACGCCATCGAGCGTTTCGCGCACTGGACGCTGGCCTCGACCTTCATCATCCTGGCGCTGACGGGTCTGAATCTGATCATCGGCAAGTCGGTGATCCTGCCGCTGGTCGGTGAAAGCGCCTTCGGCACGCTGTCGGCGTGGGGCAAGATCGCGCACAACTATCTGGCCTGGCCGTTCATGGCGGCGTTGGTGCTGATCCTGCTGCTATGGGTGATCCACAACGTCCCCAACAAGCTGGACTGGCAGTGGCTCAAGATGGGGGGCGGCATCCTCAAGAAGGGCGTTCACCCGCCGGCGCGCAAGTTCAACGCCGGGCAGAAGCTGATCTTCTGGGCGGTGATCCTTGGCGGCGCTGCGCTGTCGTGGACCGGCATCATGTTGCTGTTTCCCGCGGAGGCCGGCACCGCCGCCGACTGGCAGTTCTACCAGACCATCCACGCGCTTGTGGCAGCCGGGCTGTCAGCGCTGGTGATCGCGCATATCTATATCGGCTCGGTCGGGATGGAGGGCGCGTTTGATGCCATGGGCTCGGGCGAGGTCGATGAGAACTGGGCAAAGGAGCACCATTCGCTCTGGGTCGAAGAGGTCAAGTCCACGCAGGAGCGCAACACCGCGCAGGTGCAGACACCCGCCGAGTGATTGCGGGCGAGCTGACCCTGTGCCCGGCGCGCATCACGCCCGTATCGATCGCGTACAGCCCGGTTCCCGATGGGGCCGGGCTGTCGCACCCCGAACAGCCCAACAAGTAGCACCGCCCACATGACAGTCGGACTGGACCGCGACCGGATACTGCAAGCGCTCGATGCGTTGGCCCTGCCCGACGGTGCGCCCTTGGGGCGGTCCGGGCGGGTCATTGGGCTGAACATTGAAGGCGGACGCATCAGCCTAGCCATCCGCACCGCCGCATCCGAAGCCGCCGCGCTGGAAACCCTGCGCGCCCGGACCGAGATGCACTTGTGCGCGTTGCCCGGCGTAGAAAAGGCGCTGGTCGTTCTGACCGCCGACACGGCAGCAGCCGCGAAGGCCCCGCCGACGCTGAAAACCCCGTCAACCCCGACACCCGCCTCCAAAGCCGACCCGCTGGCGTCGGTCGGTCATGTGGTCGCGGTCGCCTCGGGCAAGGGCGGGGTGGGCAAATCCACCACCACCGTCAACCTGGCGCTGGCCTTGCGGGCGCAGGGGCTGCGGTTAGGGGTTCTGGACGCCGATATTTATGGCCCCTCGCTGCCGACGTTGCTGGGACTGCACGGCAAACCCGCCGCCGGGGCAGGGCGCAAGCTGAAACCAATGCAGGCCTATGGAATCAGCGCCATGTCGATGGGGCTACTGGTGGACCCCGAGGCTGCGATGGTCTGGCGCGGGCCGATGATCATGTCCGCGATCACCCAGATGATGGCCGATGTCGAGTGGGGCGCGCTGGACGTCCTGCTGGTGGACATGCCGCCGGGCACAGGTGATGCGCAACTGGCGCTGGCGCAAGGCACGCGGCTGGCGGGCGCTGTGATCGTGTCTACCCCGCAGGACCTGTCGCTGATCGACGCGCGGCGCGGGATCACCATGTTCCGCAAGGTTGATGTGCCGATCCTGGGCATGATCGAGAACATGGCGCATTTCATCTGCCCCGATTGCGGCGGCAACCATGCGATCTTTGGCAGGGGCGGCGCCGAGACCGAGGCCGCGCGCCTGGGCGTGCCTTTCTTGGGCGCGGTGCCGCTGACGATGGAGTTGCGCGCGGCTTCGGACAGCGGGCGCCCGCTGCTGGCGCGCGACCCCGATGGCCCGGTCGGGCTGGTGTTTCAGGAAATTGCACGGCGTTTGCGCGCCGGGCTTGATCAGCGCGCGGCGGCCTCTGCCGCCCACCGCGCAACCCAATGACAGGAGAAATGTCATGAAAGCCTTCCTTGCTGCCGTTGTCTTTGCCATTGCGCTGGCTGTCGGTGCCGCGTTCGTTCTGGACGGGTCGTACCAGCAGCAAACTCACTCCGCCTTTACTACCGAAGGCGCGCGGGTCAGCGATCCGGGTACCAACCTGATCGGCAACTGACGTCCGCGTGGGCCTGCCGTTCCGTTCCCTGACGCTGGCTGCCGGGCTGGTGGCTTCGCTTTCCGTGCCGGGGGCGGCGCAGGACCTGTTGGGCCACGGCGGGCCGGTTGGCGCGCTCGCGCTGGAAGGCGCGCGCGCTCTGTCGGGCGGGTTTGACACGCGCGCGATCCTGTGGGACGTGGAGACCGGCGCCGCGCACACGGTCACGCGGTTCCACGATGGCAATGTGACCGCCGTCGCGCTGTTCCCGGACGGCCGGTTCGCAACGGCGGGGCAGGACGGGCGCATCGCGCTGTGGCACCCCGGCGCGCGGGTGCCGGATCTGGCCACGGGGCACGGAGTCTCGGCCATAGCGGCTTTGGCGCTGTCGCCCGATGGCGCGCGGCTTGCGGCCGGGTTCTGGGACGGCACGATTTCGGTGCTCGATGTCGCCAGCGGCGCGGTGGCGCAGGCACAGGGGCATGCGGACCGGGTGACCGGGCTGGGCTATCTGGCGTCGGGCGATCTGGTGTCGGTGGGCAGCGATCTGCGCTTCGTGCGCTGGGGGCCGGACATGACACTTGCCGCGCGCGCCGATCTGCCGGATTTGCCCAACGGGCTTGCAATCAGCAATGACCGGGTGGCGGTCGTGTTTGCCGAAGGGGCGTTGCGGCTGTTTTCCCCCGACGGCGTGCTTTTGCCCGAACGCTTCCTGACCGACCGGCCGCTGGTTTCGGTCGCGTCCAGCAGCGACGGCGTTGCGGCCGGGGCGATCGACGGGTCGGTGTGGATGCTTGAGCCCGCCGAGTTGACCGAGCGCTTCCGGATCGAGGCCGCCCAAGGCCCGGTCTGGGCGCTGGCCACGCGCGGGGCGCTGTTGCTGAGCGCGGGCGCAGACGGGGCGATCCGGCGCTGGTCGGCGCGCGACGGCACCGCCCAAGGAACGGGCAACAGTACCGCCCGGACTGATTTCGACGACGGCAGCCGCGGCGCCGAGGTCTGGCGCGCCTGCGCGGTCTGCCACAGCCTGGACCCGGAGGACCAGTCGCGCGCAGGGCCCTCGTTGCACGGCATTTTCGGCCAGCGCATAGCCACGCAACCGGGGTTCGAATACTCCGAAGCGCTGCAAACGCTCGATATCGTCTGGACGCCGCGCACGGTGGCCGAGCTGTTCGAATTCGGCCCCGAAGCCTATACCCCCGGCTCGCGCATGCCCGAACAGCGCATTGCCTCTGAAAGTGACCGGCAAGCGCTGGTCGAGTTCATTGCGCGTGCCAGCCGCTGAGTTACCGTTGAGCGCGCGCCTGTGCCGCGTGACTTTGCCCGTCTCCACAGGATAAAGCGACGGTATGCGGCAGAACGTGTTTCAGACCATCGCACGGCGTGTCGGGCCCGCATTGGCGGTGGGAACGGTGCTGGGGCTGATCGGGCCCTTCGGCACCTTCGCGCAGCTGCCGATCCTGCCCCGGCTGGGGTACTGGCTGGCCGTCGTCGCCGTGAACTGGATGCTCGCGGATGCGATCATCCGCGCGATTGGCGGGGTGGTGTCTTCCACGGTGCCCGTGCGGACGGTATTGGTCCCGCTGGCGGGTGGATTGCTGGCGGCGTTCCCGGCAACCGGTGTGGTGGCGGTCGCGGGGCAGGCGGTCGGATTCGGCTGGCCGGAAAACCCTGCGCTGTTGTTCGCGCAGGTGCTGGTGCTGATGGCCGCCATCGCGGTCCCCGTCTATGCCTGGTTCGACATGTTGGAGGCCACGCGCAACCCCGCCCCGTCCGGCGACGCGGACAGCGGCCCGGCGCTGTTCCTGCGCCGGTTGCCCGCCCCGCCCGAGGGGCCGGTCCTGTGTCTGGAAATGCAGGACCACTACATGATGGTGCACAGTGCGGGGCGCAGCGACATGATCCTGTGCCGGATGGAGGATGCGGCGCGCGAACTTGCCGCGCTGGGGCGGCGGGTGCACCGGTCGTGGTGGGTGGCCGAGGCTGCGTTGCGCGGGGTCGAGCGCGACGGTCAGCGCGTGTTCCTGTGCCTGCATGACGGGCGGCGGGTGCCGGTCGGGCGCAGCTTCCGCAAGGAGCTCAAGGCCGCAGGCTGGCTTTGAGCCGCGCCTGTAGCGAACCGGGGCGCGCGTGTGTGCGCCCGTATCAGCCCGCCAGCGTGACCAGCGCGTGGCGCTTCTTGCCTGCGGTCAGTTTCAGCGGCTGCGCCAGTTCCCCCGCACCGATCATCTGTCCGGCATCGGTTACCGGCGCGTCATTCGCGCGCGCGCCGCCCTCGGCAATCAGCCGCTTTGCGTCCTTGCCGGATTTCGCCAGCCCCGCGCGCACGAACAATTGCGCCATCGACAGCCCCGCGCCCAGATCGTCGGCGCTAAGCGCCAGAGTCGGCAACTCCTCGCCCGTGCCGCCCTGTTCGAACACCGCGCGCGCCGTGGCTTCGGCGGCGGCGGCAGCTTCGGCGCTATGGCACAGCGTCGTCACTTCATTCGCCAGGATCACCTTGGCGGCGTTGATCTCGGACCCTTCCAGCGCGCCCAGACGGTCGCACTCGGCCACTGGCAATTCGGTGTAAAGCTTCAGGAACCGGCCGACATCCGCGTCGGTGGTATTGCGCCAGAACTGCCAGAATTCGTACGGAGACAGCATCTCGGGATTCAGCCAGACCGCTCCGCCCGCCGATTTGCCCATCTTGCGCCCGTCCGAGGTGGTCAGCAGGGGCGTGGTCAGGCCGAAAATCTCGGCCTCCGCCATGCGCCGCGCCAGATCGATCCCGTTGACGATGTTGCCCCACTGGTCCGACCCGCCCATCTGCAACAGGCAGCCATGACGGCGGTGGATTTCCACAAAATCATAGGCTTGCAGGATCATGTAGTTGAATTCGAGAAAGCTCAGCGATTGTTCACGGTCCAGCCGCGATTTCACGGACTCGAAGCTCAGCATCCGGTTGACGCTGAAATGCCGCCCCACATCGCGCAGGAAATCGAGGTAATTCAGCCCGTCCAGCCATTCGGCATTGTTGAGCATGATCGCGCCGTCCGCGCTGTCGTCATAGCGCAGGTACTTCGCGAAAACGCTCTGCATTCCGGCGATGTTCGCGTCGATGGCTGCGGCATCCAGCAGCGGGCGTTCCTCGGACCGGAAGGACGGATCGCCCACCTTGGTGGTACCTCCGCCCATCAGCGTGATCGGCTTGTGCCCGGTTTTCTGAAACCAACGCAGCAGCATGATGTTCAGCAAATGCCCCACATGCAGGGACTTCGCGGTGGCGTCATAACCGATATACGCCGGGACAACCCCCGCCAGCAGCGCATCGTCCAGCCCCTGCAGGTCGGTGCAGTCGGCCAGGAAGCCGCGTTCGATCAACACGGTCAGGAATTCCGATTTCGGGCGATAGGGGGTCATTTCCGCTTGTCCTCGGGCGTGGGTTGCGGCTGTCTATAGCGGTCAGGCGGGACAAGGAAAAGGGCATGCGCAGGTCGATTCAGCGGGGCGGTGCGGTGCGGGTGCTGGGCACCATGTCGGGCACGTCGCTGGATGGTGTCGATGCGGCGGTGCTGGTCACCGACGGCGAAACCATCGACGCTTTCGGCGACAGCGCCTTTCGCCCGTACACGCAGCCCGAGCGCGCGGTGCTGCGCGCCGCACTCGGACGCTGGCCCGGCGAGGAGGGTGTCGAAGCCGCCGCCGAAGTGACCGAGATCGCCCATGCCGAGGTCATGGCCGGGTTCGCGGATCTGGCAATGGCGGGATTTCATGGCCAGACACTGGCCCACGACCCCGATGGCGGACGCACGCATCAGGCCGGGTCGGGCGCGGTTCTGGCGCGCGCGCTGGGGGTGCCGGTGGTCTGGGATTTCCGCAGTTCGGACATGCATCTGGGCGGGCAGGGCGCGCCGCTGGCGCCGTTCTATCATTTTGCGCTGGCACGCCATATTGGGGCTGCGGCGCCGATGGTGTTCCTGAACCTGGGCGGGGTGGGCAACGTGACCTGGATCGACCCTGCGCGGCCGCGCCCCGAAGATGCGGGCGCGCTACTGGCCTTTGACACCGGGCCGGGGGGGGCGGCGCTGGATGACCTGATGCTGGCGCGGCGCGGGGTGGCGCGCGACGAAGGCGGCGCACTGGCGGCCTTGGGGCAGGTGGACCGCGAGGTGGTGCGCGCGTTTCTGGCGCAACGATACTTCCGCCGCATGCCGCCCAAGTCGCTGGATCGGGGTGGCTTGGGCGATCTGCCGGGCATGGTGGCGCATCTGGGCGATGCCGACGCGGCGGCAACGCTTGCTGCTTGCACCGCCGCGGCCGTGGCCGGGGCCGCGCAGCACTACCCCGTCCGCCCGGCGCAGATGCTTGTCGCGGGCGGGGGGCGGCACAACGCAACCCTGATGGCGATGATCGCCGACGCAGTGGAGTGCCCCGTGGCCCCGGTCGAGGCGGCGGGGTTGGACGGGGACATGCTTGAAGCGCAGGCCTTCGGGTTTCTGGCGGTGCGGGTGGCACGGGGGTTGCCGACCTCGTGTCCGGGCACCACGGGTGTCGCGGCGGCGGTGGGCGGCGGGCAGATCAGCCGCCCGTGAGTGCGCAACCGTGAAACGCGCACTGAACCGCCCGCCACAGGGCGTGCCCCACTCAGCCACCCGCACACCCTGTGGCAGGCGGTTCAGTGCGCGAAGGTGTCGGGGTGTTGGCGTCGGTCAGACGGCGGCGAATTGCGCCAGGGCGGCCGCCATGAAGCGCGCGCGCAAGTCCGGGGCTTCCATCATCAATTCGTGTTCGGCGCCTGCGAAGATTTCAAGCCGCCCGTCGGGCCACGCGGCCATGCGCCGTTCGATGGCATCGGCGCTGACGATCTTTTCGCGTGTGCCCAGCCCGCAGAACGCGGGCATGTCGGGCGCCGGGCGGCGTTCGAGCGCAGCAACCTCGGCCAGTGCAGCGCCCAGCCAGCGCAGGCTGGGGGCGCCCAACTGCAGTTCGGGGTGCGCGTTCACCTGTGCCTGCATCCAGGCATATGTATCTGCATCGGTGGTCAGTTCGTTGTTGTCGAACGGGTTCTCCCACAGCCTGAATTCGATCCCGGCACCGGGCACCGGCACGGCATCGCGCCCGACCAGCCGGGCCGCGTGGGCCAGTCCCGCCATGCCCAGACGCATGAAACGCCCCGCCCGCAGGCCCCACATGGGTGCGCTGAAGGCGGCGGCCTGCGCTTCCAGTCCGTCCATCAGTGCGCGCAACGCAATGCATCCGCCCATGGAGTGGGCCAGCACCACGCGCGGCAGGTCGGGCTGGAACAGCGTGTCCAACGCGTCGACCCATGCATCAACATCGCGCTGAAAGTCGCTGAAATCTGGCACATATCCAAGCAGCGAATCATTGCACAGCCGGTCTGAGAGGCCCTGGCCACGCCAGTCGATTACCGACACCGCGTGCCCTGCCGCCACCAGATCGCCCACGACGCGGCCATATTTTTCGATCACCTCGGTCCGGCCGGGGAACAGCATCACATGCGGCCCGCCCGCTCCACGCCAGAATGCCATGCGCAGCCGC
>SKKS01000182.1 GCA_007123625.1 Paracoccaceae bacterium | reverse complement strand
TGGCCGACAGGTTCGGCTATGTGGAGCCGCATCTGTGGACCGGGATCGGGCGGGCGCGGTCGGGCTGCGGGGCGGCGCTGGTGGGCAGCGCGGACCAGGTTATTTCGGAAATCCGTGAATACCAGAAGATGGGTATCCGCGCCTTCATCTTCTCGGGCTATCCGCATCTGGACGAATGCGACCATTTCGGGCGGCTGGTGATGCCGGATCTGAAGACCTGCTCGCTGCCGCATGAATATGGCCGGGTGCCGCCCGAAACCCCGTCAACCCCCCTTGGAACCGGAGAGCGCCGTTGATGGAGCGTGTGGAGATCGCCGCCGGGCTGAGCCTGAGCCGGATCGTCTATGGCATGTGGCGGCTGGGCGATGATGCCGACACGTCGCCCGCCCATGTGCAGGCCAAGGTCGAGGCCTGCCTTGCGCAGGGCATCACCACCATGGACCAGGCCGATATCTATGGCGACTACGGGGCCGAGGCGATCCTGGGCGCGGCGTTCCGCGCGGCACCCGGCCTGCGTGACCGGGTGGAACTGGTCACGAAATGCGACATCGTCGCCCCCGCAGGCCGCTATGCCGACCGGCGGGTGAAGTACTATGACATCTCGCCCGAGCATATCCGCGCTTCGGTCGCGCACAGCTTGCGGGATCTGGCGACGGACCGGATCGATTTGTTGCTGATCCACCGCCCCGACCCGATGATGGACGCTGCGGCCACCGGCGCCTGTCTGGATGCGCTGGTGGAGTCGGGCAAGGTGCGCGCGGTCGGCGTGTCAAACTTTCGCCCGTGGGATTTCAAACTGTTGCAGGCAGCCATGTCGGCGCGGCTGGTCACCAACCAGATCGAACTCAGCCTGCTGCACCGCACGCCGTTCACCGATGGCGACATGGCACACCTTCAACGACTGAGCGTACCGCCGATGGCGTGGTCGCCGCTGGGTGGCGGGCGGCTGTTCGGTGACGATCCGGCGGCGCAAAGGCTGGCGCCGGTGCTGGCGCGCATGGGGGCCGAATGGGGGGTCGGCCCGGATGCGGTGGCGGTGGCATGGCTGCTGGCGCATCCGGCCCGGATCATTCCGGTCATGGGGACCAATGCGCTGGCGCGGATCGCGCGGCTGGCAGATGCGCTCAAGCCACGGCTGTCGCGGCAGGACTGGTTCGAACTCTGGACAGCGGCGGCGGGCGCCGAAGTCCCCTGAGCCGTCCGCCCCGGCACCTTGGGCGGAACCAACGACAACGGGAGGAAACCATGAAACACACACTCACCATCTCGGCGCTGGCGCTGATGGCCGCAGGCGCGGCGCAGGCGCAGGAACTGCGCTTCATGTGCTATCAGGACGGCGTGGAATGCGAGGCCTGGGCCGACGCCTTCGCCACGTTCGAGGCCGAAAACGACGGCATTACCGTCATCGTGGACGAAGTGCCCTATGCCGCAATCATCGAATCACTGCCGGTGCAGCTTGAGGTCGGCGAAGGCCCTGATCTGGCACGGGTGACCGACTATGGCGGGCTCGCGCGCTTCCTGCTGGACGTACGCCCGCACGTATCGGACGCGGCGTCGATCGACGCGCGCTACGGCCAGTCGCTGGCCTGGTCGCGGGTGGGAGACAATGCGGCCGACGGCATCTATCACATTGTGGACCAGCTGACCGCCACCGGGGGCTTTGCCAACGCGACCCTGTTCGAACAGGCAGGGGTCGACATGCCCGGGCCGGGCGCGACATGGGACGAATGGGCCGAAGCCAGCCGCGCCGTGCGTGATGCCACCGGCGTCGATTTCGCCATGGCTATCGACCGCACCGGTCACCGCTTTGCCGCTCCGGCGATTTCCTATGGCGCCGCGCTTTTCGACGATGACGGCCACGCGCTGGTGATCGACGACGGCTTCCGCGCGTTCTCGGAACAGTTTGTCGGCTGGCACGCGGACGAGACCATGGCCCGCGACGTCTGGGCGGGCGCCGGTGGCGGCACCTATCAGGATGCAGCGGGCGAGTTCATCAACGCAAACCTGGTGATGTACTACTCGGGCAGCTGGCAGATCGGGCGTTTCGACCGCGACATCGGCGATGCCTTTGACTGGGTGGCCACTGGGGGCATCTGCGGACCCGCTGCCTGCACAGGCATGCCCGGCGGCGCCGGGATCGTGGGCTTCAACCACACCCAGCACCCCGAAGCCGTGGCCAAGGTGATGGAATTCATCGCCCGCGACGATGTGCAGGCACAGGTTCTGGCGCGCACCCGCAACCTGCCCGCCAACGCCAACCTGCAGGCCGAAGGCATCGCCTACGAAGGGGTGTCGGACGATGTGGCCGCGGCTCTGACGGCCTTTGCGTCCTCGGTTCCGGGATTCTCGGACACCGCCTTTGCGTTGCAGGGCTACCAGTTCAACCGCGCGGTCTATACCACCATCCCGGCGCGGATCACGCAGGCGATCGTGGGCGAGCTGTCGCTGGACGAGGCGCTGGAGCGTCTGGAACAGGACGTGGCCGACGCCATCGCCGCCGCGCAGTAAAGCGGACAGACCCGGCCCCGGTTTCCAGGGCCGGGAACTCCCGGCGCAGGAGGTGGCAGGGACATGATAGGCGCGGTCCGATTGATCTATGAAGGGGCCTTCAACCTGTTCGAAGGGCCGATGCGCTGGCTTCAGCGCAGCCTGGGCACGCAGCGCATGGTCTGGGTGTTCTTGCTGCCCAACCTGCTGATCTTCGGGCTGTTCACCTATCTGCCGATCTTGCTGAACGCGTGGTATGCGGGCACTTCGGGCGACCGGATCCTGCTGGGCGACCGGCCCTGGGTGGGGGCTGCGAACTTTGCCACGCTGCTGGATTGCGAAAGCTATCTGAACCCCAACAGCTGCCGCCGCGACCTGTTCTGGCGTGCGGTGCACAACACCGGGTGGTTCGTGGTGCTGCAGGTCGGGTTCATGGTGCTGCTGTCGTTGATCGCCGCGCTGATCCTGAACCGCAATATTCCGCTGAAGGGGTTCTTTCGGGCGGTGTTCTTCTATCCTGTGCTGCTGTCGCCGGTGGTGGTGGCGCTGATCTGGAAGTGGATATTGCAGCGCAACGGCGTGCTGAACGCGGGCCTGGACTGGGCAGGCATGGGCACCGTCAACTGGCTGCTGGATCCGAACTGGGCGTTTTTCTGGATTGTCTTCGTGTCGATCTGGGCCAACATGGGGTTCTATGTGCTGATCCTGCTGGCCGGGCTGCAGGCAATTCCGTCGGATGTTTACGAGGCCGCCGAAATGGACGGCACCCCCGCCTGGCGGCGGCTGTTCCGCATCACGCTGCCGCTGCTGACGCCGACGCTGCTGGTGGTGATGGTGCTGAGCCTTATCCGCGCGGTGCAGGCGTTCGATGAAATCTATGTGCTGACCGGGGGCGGGCCGGGGTCGGCGACGCTACTGCTGATCCAGTATATCTATGACGTAGGCTTCGCCACGCGCCCGCGACAGTTCGGGCTGGCGGCGGCGGCCTCGCTAATGATGGCGGGGGTGCTGATGGTGCTGACGCTGGCGCAACTGGCGGCCACGCGCAAACGTGGCGAGGACGGGTAATGTTTCGCTGGATCATTGCCCGGCGCGGGCGCGAACGCTTCGATCTGACCGACTGGATGGCCTTCGGCTTTCTGGGCTTTGGCGTGGTGCTGATGCTGGGCCCGGTGCTGTGGCTGGTGCTGTCAAGCTTCAAGACCGAGGCCGCGCTGCAGGAATACCCGCCCCGCCTGCTCCCGCTGGCGCCCCAGTTTCAGGATGTCGCGGGCTTTGACGCGCCCTTGCAGCGATTTGCCGTAACCGGGGGTGAGCACGCGGGTCGCGAACTGGTCCAGATACGGCGCGTGGGGCTGAACGCGCAAATGATCGACCCCGCCGACCCGGACACGGTGCTTAACGTCAACATCGCCGACCGCGAACCCGTGCGCGCGGTGGAGATCGCGCAGGAGAACTATACCACCGTCTTTACCCGCTTCAATTTCGCGCGGTATTTCTGGAACTCGACCTTCATCACCGTGGTGGCGACCGTGCTGACGGTGCTGTTCAACTCGATGGCCGCCTTTGCGCTGGCCAAGTATCGCTTCACAGGGCGCACGGTGGTGTTCGTGCTGATCATCGCCACGCTGATGGTGCCCCCCACGGTGACGCTGGTGCCGCTGTTTCTGGTGGTCAGCCAGATGGGGCTGATCAACAGCCCCTGGGCGGTGATCTGGCCTGCGATCGCGACGCCCACGGGCGTGTTCTTGCTGCGCCAGTACATGCTGACCATCCCCGATGACCTTCTGGATGCCGCGCGGATGGACAACGCCAGCGAATGGCGGGTCTACTGGAAGATCGTGTTGCCGCTATCGGCGCCGGCGCTGGCGGTGCTGGTGATCTTTTCGGTGATGTGGCGCTGGAACGAGTTCCTGTGGCCGCTCATTGTGCTGAACCGGTCCGAGGTGTTCACGCTGCAACTGGCGCTCAACAGCTTTCAGGGCGAATTGCAGACCTCGTGGGCGAACCTGCTGGCGATGACGGTGCTGACGCTGCTGCCGATCACGCTGGTGTTCGCCTTCCTGCAGCGTTTCATCACGCAGGGCATTGCGCAGTCGGGGGTGAAATGAGGAGCGGTGGGCGAAGCGGAAGGGCGGGGGTGCGTTGCGGGACGGGGTTCTCCCGCCCGTCGCTGGCCGCATCGGGGATGCGACCGCTCCTGTTGGGCCGGGCCCGGCGGCTGGCGCCGCCGGGTGCAAGGGGCCTCGCCCCTCGCCGCGCTGCGGCTCACCCCAGAGTATTTCAGGCAAGATGATGGCGGGGATGGGATGGCACGGGTAGAGCTGCGAGGGATCGTCAAGGATTATGGCGCGGTGCGGGCAATCCACGGGATCGATCTGGAAATCGAGGACGGCGCGTTTTGCGTGTTCGTCGGCCCTTCGGGGTGTGGGAAGTCCACGCTCTTGCGGATGATCGCAGGGCTGGAGGAGATCTCGGGCGGTGATCTGATGATCGGCGGGGAGCGGGTGAACGATCTGCGCGCCGCCGAGCGGGGGCTGGCGATGGTGTTCCAGACCTATGCGCTTTACCCGCACATGTCCGTGCGCCAGAATCTGGCCTTCGGGCTGGAGAACATGCGCATGCCGAAAGACCAGGTCGCCGCGCGGGTGGCCGAGGCGGCGCGGATGCTCAAGCTCGAGCCGTATCTGGACCGGCGGCCCCGCGCGCTTTCGGGCGGGCAGCGCCAGCGGGTGGCGATCGGGCGCGCGGTGGTGCGCGAGCCGCGCGTGTTCCTGTTCGACGAGCCCTTGTCGAACCTTGACGCCGAGTTGCGCGTCGCCATGCGCGCCGAGATCGCAGGGCTGCACCGCCGGATCGGCAACACGATGATCTATGTGACCCACGACCAGGTCGAGGCTATGACGATGGCGGACCAGATCGTGGTGCTGCGCGATGGCCGGATCGAACAGGTGGGCGCACCGATCGCGCTGTACAACCGGCCGGCCAATACCTTCGTCGCGGGGTTCATCGGCTCGCCACGGATGAATTTCCTGACCTGCACGGTGACCGCCCGCGACGCCGAGGGCGTGACGCTTGCGGATGTGCATGGCCGGGTGCTGCGCGCGATGGTGGACGCGCGCACCCTGGCCGAGGGCGACACGGTCGAACTGGGCGTACGCCCTGAGCACCTGCACCCCGACCCCGACGGCTATCCGGTCGAGATCGAGAATGTCGAGCAGCTGGGCGGCGAAAGCTATCTTTACGGGCGCACACCGGACGGCACCGCACTCACCGCGCATCTGTCGGGGCAGACAGGGTTGCGCCGGGGCGCGCGGGCGCATCTCGCCATCCGCCCCGACCTTGCGCATGTCTTTCGGGCCGACGGCAGCGCCCTGCCGCGCCTGCGGCTGGGCGAGCTTGAAGCGGCCGGCCCAGGGGGCCCTGTCGCAGGGTAAGGTAGTCACTGCGGACGGCGGGTGGCGCGCGGGCTTTGCCCGCGCGCTTGGCCCAACGGGATGAGGCGCGCCCGGCGCGCGCCGAAGACGGGCGGGAGGTGCGGTCAAACCTGTGCGCGTGCGGGCAGCAGGCGGGTTCAGCCGGGGATCTTGCCGGGGTCGCGGTCGCGGGTCAGGGTGCGGCTGCGGGTTTCGCGCGCCGTCACCGTGAACCCGTGCTTCTGGTAATTTACCAGCGCGCGCGGGTGGTCCAGCGTGTTGGTGTTCACGGTCATCCGTGTCACGCCGGGATGCGACCATCCGGTCAGGATCGCCGTGCGCAACAGCCAGCTGCCAAGCCCCCGTCCGATCACTTCGGGCACCAGCCCGAAATAGGCCAGCTCGCACCGCCCGGCCTCGCGCCAGTCCAGGACAAAGAACCCGTGCGGCCAGCCATGGGCCATCAGCGTGTACATCGCCACATCCGGGTCATGAAGCCAGGCGCGCAGGTCCGCTTCGGGGCTGTCGTGATGGTCGGTCCAGGCGTAGTCGCGGCCCACGGCATCGTACATGGTCAGGAAGTACCACGGCGGAGGTGCCTCTGCGCGCAGCAGCGCGCCCTCCATGCCCGCAGGCGCCGGGGGCCAGGGCCAGGTCGGGTGTTCGGCCATCTCGAGCCAGGTGACCACATACTCGACCGTGCTGCCTGCGCGCAGGACCGTCATGCGCCGGTTTCCACCTTCAGATCCGGGTACATGCCCCATTCGGCCCAGGAGCCGTCATAAAGCGCGTGCTTGCGGTGGCCCAGCCGCTCCAGCGCCAGTGACAGCACCGCCGCCGTCACCCCCGATCCGCAACTGGTGATCACCGGGCGCGCAAGGTCCACGCCGACCGCCTCAAAGGCGGCGCGCAGACCGTCAAGGTCCTTCATCGTTCCGTCCGGAGTGAGCAGTTGCGTAAACGGAAGGTTGCAGGCGCCGGGTATATGCCCGGCACGCAGGCCGGGGCGCGGCTCTGCCACTGTGCCTGCGAAGCGGTCGGCGGGGCGGGCATCGACGATCTGTGCCTCGCCCAGTTTCGACGCTGCGGCGACCTGGCTCACGTCGCGCACCAGATGCGCCTGGCGCTGCACGGTGATGTGGCGGTCGCGCAGGACGGGGGGCATGTCCTCGACCGGGTGACCTTCGGCCTGCCATTTGGGGAAGCCCCCGTCCAGCACCGCCACATCCTGCTTGCCCATCAGGCGGAACAGCCACCACACGCGAGGGGCCGAGAACATCCCCATGCCGTCATAGACCACCACCTGATGACCGTCACCCACGCCCATGGCGCGCATGCGGCTGATGAACTTCTCAACCGGGGGGGCCATATGGGGCAGGTCCGACCGATGGTCGCTGATCTCGTCGATGTCGAAGAAGCGCGCGCCGGGAATGTGTGCCGCGTCATATTCCGCGCGCGCATCGCGCCCCATTGCGGGCAGATACCACGAGGCATCGAGCACCCGAAGATCAGGATCCGCCAGATGCGTTGCCAGCCAGTCGGTCGAAACCAGCGTTCTCGGATCCTCCGCCGCCATTTCCGTACGCCTCCGTCGGTGCCATGATGTCTGCGGTCAAACTGGCACAGCATGGGGCCAAGCGCAACGCTTCGTGGCTTTCGCGGCGCGCCCTGGCGCGGTATGAGGCGGGACATGGAACGGCGTGGGACGGAAACGCAGGGAATGGACGGTCCGGGCGCGGAACTGATCGGCGTCTATGACGCCCGGGTCGCGGCGGGCGCATTGCGCCCCGATGCGGCGCAGCGCGCGGCGCTGGCGCTGTTTGATCCGTTGCTGGCGTATCTGCGCCGTCCGTTGCCGCCCACCGGGTTGATGGCGCGCATCCTTCAGCGCACTCCCCCGCCCCCGCCGGGGCTGTATCTGTGGGGGGGCGTGGGGCGGGGCAAGTCCATGCTCATGGACTTGTTCTACGACCATGCGCCGGTAGAGGCCAGACGCCGCGTGCATTTCCACGCCTTCATGCAGGAAGTCCACGCGGGCATGCACGCGGCCCGCCAGAAAGGCGCCGAGGATGCGCTTGCCCCGGTCGCCGAATCCGTGGTTCGCGAGGTGCGCCTGCTGGCCTTTGACGAGATGCAGATCACCGACATCACCGATGCGATGATCGTGGGGCGGCTGTTCCAGAAGCTCATGGCCGGGGGGGTGGTGATCGTCACCACCTCGAACCGGCCACCCGATGACCTCTACAAGGACGGGTTGAACCGGGCGCTGTTCCTGCCCTTCATCGCGCAGTTGAAAGAGCGCATGACCGTGCATGCGCTGGTCGCGGAGACCGATTACCGCCGCCAGCGGTTGCGGGGCGCGCAGGTCTGGTTCAGCCCCGCCGACCGCGATGCCGATGACGCCATGACCCGCATATGGGATGACCTGACCGGGCACGACCCCGGCACGCCGCTGGAGCTGACGGTCAAGGGGCGCAAGGTGGTGCTGCCCGCCCATCATAATGGGGTGGCGCGCGTGACGTTCTGGGACCTGTGCGGCCAGCCGCTGGGGGCGGGCGATTATCTGGCCATCGCCGATGCGGTGCGGGTGCTGATGATCGCGCGCATTCCGATCCTGTCATCGGCGAACTATAATCAGGCCAAGCGTTTCGTGACCCTTATCGATGCGCTGTACGAGGCGCGGGTTCGCGTGATCGCCAGCGCTGCCGACGAACCCGAGCGGCTGTATATCGAGGGCGAGGGCGCTTTCGAGTTCGAGCGCACCGCCAGTCGGTTGCGCGAGATGCAGGGCGCGGACTGGGGCAAGGCG
>SKKS01000454.1 GCA_007123625.1 Paracoccaceae bacterium | reverse complement strand
CCCGATATTGATCCGCGCCGCGAAATCGCGCGCCGCATCCCCGTCGCGGGTAAAGATCGCGGTGCCGTTGCCGTATTCGTGGTCCATGGCAAGGCCGATGGCTTCCTCATAACTGGCAGCGCGCACCATCGACAGCACGGGGCCGAATATTTCCTGTTTGTAGATGTCCATGTCCGGGGTCACATGGTCGAACAGGTGCGGACCCACGAAAAACCCGTTCTCATACCCCTGCAGGCTGAAACCGCGGCCATCGACCAACAGCTTCGCCCCCTGCGCGACGCCGGTTTCCACCAGCCGCAGGATGTTCTCCTTCGCCGCCGCCGTCACCACGGGGCCGTAATCCACATCGTCGCCCGATGTCCACGGCCCGACCTTGAGCTTCTCGATCCGCGGCACCAGGCGTTCGGCAAGCGCATCGGCCGTGCCTTCGCCCACCGGAACCGCAACCGAGATCGCCATGCAACGCTCGCCCGCCGCGCCATAGCCCGCACCCACCAACGCATCCGCCGCCTGGTCCATGTCGGCATCGGGCATGATGATCATGTGGTTCTTGGCACCGCCGAAACACTGCACGCGCTTTCCGGCGGCACAGCCGCGCGAATAGATGTAATGCGCGATGGGGGTGGAGCCGACGAACCCGATGGCCTGCACGGTCTCGTTGTCCAGAATCGCGTCCACCGCTTCCTTGTCGCCGTTGACAACCTGCAACAGGCCATCGGGCAGCCCGGCCTCCTGAAAAATCGCCGCCAGCATCAGCGGCACAGACGGATCACGCTCCGACGGCTTGAGGATAAACGCATTCCCGCAGGCCAGCGCCGGGCCCATTTTCCACAGCGGGATCATGGCCGGAAAGTTGAACGGCGTGATCCCCGCCACCACGCCCAGCGGCTGGCGCATGGAGTACATGTCGATCCCCGGCCCTGCGCTGTCGGTGAATTCGCCCTTGAGCAGGTGCGGCGCGCCGATGCAGAACTCGATCACTTCCAGCCCGCGCTGCACATCGCCCTTGGCATCCGGGAACGTCTTGCCATGCTCGCTCGACAGCGCCTCGGCCAGCTTGTCCATGTCGCGGTTGATCAGGCGCACCGCTTCCATCATCACCCGTGCGCGTTTCTGGGGGTTGGTCGCGCCCCATTTCGGCTGCGCCTGCGCGGCGGCGGCCACGGCGGCATCGAGTTCCGCTTTCGACGCCAGCGGCACTTTCGCCTGCACCTCGCCCGTGGCGGGATTGAACACATCGGCGAAACGGCCCGAGCTGCCCTTGACCCGCTTGCCGTCGATCCAGTGCGATAGTTCCTGCATGGCATACCCTCCTGTGATTGCGCGCGCAGGATACCCTTGCATTTTTCCCCTGCATAGGGGCAGTTTGTCAAAGAGGTATTGCATATTTGCAAAGGACCGCGCGATGACCGACTGGGACGACATGCGCGTCTTCCTCGCCCTGGCGCGCAGCGAAAGCCTCAGCCGCGCGGGCCGGGCGTTGCGGCTGGACCCGGCCACCGTGGGCCGCCGGATTGCCCGGCTGGAGGCGGGGCTGGGTGCGCGGCTTTTTACGCGCTCCCCGCAGGGCTATGCGATGACCGAAGAGGGGTTGCGCCTGCTGTCGCACGCCCAGGACGCCGAGACCGCGCTCGCGGGGGCCGAGGATGCCTTGCGCTCGGGTCCGTCGGGCATGCGCGGGCAAGTGCGTATCGGCGCGCCAGACGGCTGTGCGAACTATCTGTTGCCGCAGGTCGTGGCCGCCATCTGTGACGAAAATCCGGGGCTGGAGGTGCAGATCGTCGCCCTGCCCCGCGTCTTCAACCTGTCACGACGCGAGGCCGACATGGCCATCGCGGTCTCCGCCCCGGCCGCCGGGCGCCTGACCGTGCAGAAGATCACCGACTACCGCCTGCACCTTGCCGCCGCGCGCAGCTATCTGGACCGCGCGCCGCCCCTGCACGGCATGGCGGATCTGGGCGCGCATCGGTTGATCGGCTATATTCCCGACATGATCTTCGACAAGGAGCTGGACTACCTGACCGAAATCGGCGCGCAGACGGTCGGGCTGGCGTCGAATTCGGTATCGGTGCAACTTAACTGGGTGCGGCAGGGCGCGGGGGTGGCGGTGGTACACGACTTTGCCCTGCCCGCCGCGCCGGGCGTGGTGCGGGTCCTGCCCGAAGCGTTCAGCCTGACCCGCGCCTTCTACCTGATCCGGCATGGTGACGACCGCCGCCTTGGCCGCCTGAACCGGTTCGCCGAGGCGCTTGCACAGGGGTTGCGGCGCGAGGTAGCGCGGCTGGAAGCGCAGGCCCCCGGCTGATGGACACCGCAGCCGATCCACCGGCACGCCCCCCCCGCGACCGCAGACCTGCCCAACCCATACAAGGAGTGCACAATGACCCAGACTTCGGATCCACCCCGTCCGGTGATCTATCACATCCCGGTCTGTCCCTTCTCGCAGCGGGTCGAGATCCTGCTTGCACTCAAGGGCCTGCGCGATTCCGTGACGTTCAAGGTCATGGACATCACCGTCCCGCGCCCGGACTGGTTACTGGCCAAGACCGGCGGCGTGACCGCATTGCCGGTGCTCGAAGACGAAAGCGGCCGCGTGCTGAGGGAAAGCCTGGTGATCCTGCGCTACATCGAAGAACGGTTTCCCGAACCTGCCGTTGCACGCGCCGATCCGTACGAGCGCGCCCTGGAGCGGCTGATGATCACCCGCGAAGGACCGTTCGGCATGGCGGGGTATCGCTATGTCATGAACCGGGACCGCAGCGCCTCGGATGGCTTGCACACGGCGCTGCTGGATCATTACGGTTGGCTGGACAGCTTCCTGCGCGCGCACAACCCCGATGGTATCTGGCTGTTCGACCGCTTCGGCCTGCCCGAGGTTGTTTATACACCGCTGATGATGCGCTTCTGGTTTCTGGAACATTACGAAGGCTTCACCCTGCCCTCGGACCCCGCCTTCGCCCGCGTGGCGCGCTGGCGCGATGCCTGTCTGGCGCACCCGCACGCGCAACAGGTCACCCGCGAGGAAATCGTTAAGCTGTATTATGATTATGCCGTCGGCGCCGGGAATGGCGCCCTGCCTGAAGGGCGTCAGCGCTCCAGCTTTGCGTTCACGCCACATTGGCGCGATCGTCCCCTGCCACCCTCGGACAAGTATGACCGCATCGCCACTGATGCGGAACTGGGCCTGATCGCGCCGTGACGGTCAGAATCAAGGATCGCGCGGACCCCGAGGGCTCGCGCGATCCGGCGCTGCAGGTTGATCCCGGCCGCTTATTCAGCAGCAATCGCGGCTGGGGCGAAATCCGGCGTCACTTCATCGGATTCGGTCTCCTCGATCAGCGCGCGATGCAACGTGCCGACCGCATCTTCCATCCGGTCACGTTCAACCACGAACTGCACCTCGATCCGGCGCAACCCTTGCTGCAATGCCAGCGGCCGGATGCCTGCGCCTTCCAGCGCCTCCAGCCCGCGCCGGGCAATGGCCATGTCGCTCAGGTCCGATCCGATGACCGCCACCATGGCCAGCGGGCGCGTGGCGAATTCGGCATTGGGGAATTTCATCGCCAGGTCCCGTTCCACCCGCCTGATGGATTTCAACGAAGCATCCAGCCAATGCGTGATCGAATTGGCGTTCGACGACTTGGACACAATCCACAGATCATGGCGCGTCAGCGCATCCAGAATCGCCGCGTCATAGCCCTTGACCCCCACCATGTCGGGCTCGTGCACCTCGAAGCCGAAGATCGGCAGCCCGGTGACCATCTCAACGCGCCCCGGCGTGCCACCTTCAGGGCCGATCAGAGTGCCGGGGTCCTCGGGCTCGAACGCATGCTTGACCCGAAGCGCGACATCGGCGCGGCGCAGTACCCGCGCGGCGTTGGGGTGGATCGCCTCCATCCCAAGGTTCGACAGCTGGTCCGCCACATCGAAACTGGTGCGCCCGATCTTGCGCACGGCATCCAGCCCCACGATCTTCGGGTCGGCTGACGACAGGTGGAACTCCTTGTGGATGATCGCTTCCGTCGCGCCGGTCAGCGCCGCCAGATGGGCGAAGACCACTTCGGAGTACCCACGGTCGTACTCGCGCATCAGCCCTTCGGAGCAATGCGCATACCCGGTCACGATCGGCAATTCGCTTGCCAGATCGATCCCTTGCATGGCGCGGGTCAGGCGCTCTTCCAGCGTCGGATGGCACTCGTCACGCCAGCCGCTCAGGTCCACGAAGCGTGCATTCACGCCCGCACGCTGCAACAGCAGCGCGCTGACGAAGGCCGAATGCGCCTCTCCCATCCCCGACAGCAACTCGCGCAGGGTCATCAACTGCGTGTCGATGCGGAAATGCCCATAGGACCCCAGCCGCTGCAGATCAAGCATGCACGCGCGCGCGCCCTCGATCCGGTCCCGGACAAAGGCGTCGGCACGCTCGCGGTCGCCGCCGTGGTCCAGAACCTCGCCGTGGATGCGCATCATCTCGGTCGCCACGCCCTTGAGCGCCTCGCCCCAGCCCGCGCCCGAATCATCATTGGCGAAGTGCCCGTAGACCCCGCGTGCACCGGTCTTCTTGTGCTCGAGCAGCAGGTTCGTGACCCCGCCGAACGCCGATACCACGAAAATGCGATTGTAGATCTGCGCCTCGGTCCGCTCACCCTTGTAGAGCGTGTCCAGCAATTCGCGGCTCCGGCTCATGCAGGTGCCACCGATCTTCTCGACTGTATGTCCCATGGTTCTTTCTCGCGGCACCTCGGCGCCGCTCCTTCATCTTGCCTGAAAATACTCTCGGGGGTGAATTGGGCCGCCCTTGCGGCCCAAGAGGGGGGCGAAGGCCCCCTTTTTCGTCCCCTCAGGCGGTTTCCACCGCCGCGTACGAGCCATCCTCGCGATGCACTTCGGTGCCCGTCACCGGCGGGTTGAAGCAGCATGCCAGCACCATTTCCTCCTCGCAGCGGATGGTATGCTTGTCATGCTGGTCCAGCGCGTACATCACGCCAGGGCGGATGTCGTGCACCTCGCCCTTGGCCAGATCCTCGATCGTGCCCTTGCCGCTGATGCAATAGACGCTTTCGAAGTGGTTCTTGTAGTGGAACGTATGCGTGCTCCCTGCGGCAATGGTGGTGATGTGGAACGAAAATCCCATCCCGTCACCGGCCAGAAGCAGGCGCACGGATTCCCATTGCTCGGCGGCCACGCGCCGGTCGGTTTTCTTTTCTGCGTGAAAGTCACGTACGATCATGAGTGATTACTCCGCTGCGATCCGGGTTGTTTCGGTCAGCGCATCCTGCACTGCTGTGGCGATGATCTCCAGCCCGGCTTCAAGCTGTGCCTGCGGGATCGTCAGCGGTGCAAGCACCTTGACCACCTCGTCATGGGCACCCGAGGTTTCGATCACCAGACCACGCTCGAAGCACCGCGCGCAGATGTCGGCGGCCAGATCGCCCGAGCCCACGTCCACGCCCTGCATCATACCGCGCCCCTTGAGGCGTGCGCCAGGCACCAGGGCCGCAATCTGTTTCAGCCGTTCGGTCAGCACCGCGGCCTTGGCCTCGGTCTGCCTCTGGAATGCGTCATCGGCCCAGAACTTCTCCAGCGCCACGCGGGCGGTCACGAAGGCATGGGTGTTGCCGCGGAAGGTTCCGTTATGCTCGGCCGGTTTCCAGATATCCAGATCCCGCCGGATCAGCAGCGCAGCGAACGGCAACCCGAACCCCGAAAGCGATTTCGCGAGCGGGATAAGGTCGGGTTCAACCCCCATCCCTTCAAAGCTGAAGAACGGCCCCGTGCGGCCGATCCCGGCTTGGATGTCATCGGCGATCAGTAGCGCGCCTTGTTCCCTGGCAAGTGCTGCGATCCCGCGGAGGAATTCGGCACTGGCGGCGTTCAGCCCGCCCTCGCCCTGCACCGGCTCGATCAGGAATGCCGCAGGCGCATCCACGCCGCCCGAGGGGTTCTCAAGCATCGCCTTGACATAGGCGAGGCTGTCTACGCCTTCGATCGCACCTTCGAACGGCATGCGCACCACGCCATGCAACGCCATGCCGCCGCCCGCGCGCTTGCCCGCGTTGCCGGTGGCAGCCAGTGCGCCCATGGTCATGCCGTGAAAACCGTTGGTGAAGGCAATCACCGTATCGCGGCCCGTGACCTTGCGCGCCAGCTTCATCGCCGCTTCCACCGCATTGGTGCCGGTAGGGCCGGTCATCATGATCTTGTGGTCCATGCCGCGCGGCTTCAGGATCAGGCGCTCGAAGGTTTCCAGGAATGCGGCCTTGGGGCCGGTGTGCATGTCCAGCGCGTGGGTGATCCCCTCGCCCGTGATATACTCGACCAGCGCGGCCTTCATGTCCGGATCGTTGTGGCCATAGTTCAGCGACGAACACCCGGCCAGAAAGTCGGTGTATTCGCGCCCGCTGCTGTCGGTCAGCGTGGCGTTGCGGGCGGTGGCGAATTCTACCGGAAAGTTGCGGCAGTAGCTGCGCGCCTCGGATTCGCGGCGGGTGTAGATGTCGGTATGCTGGCTGGTTGCCATGGGAAAGTCCTCTGTGTTCTATCACTGGTGGCGCCGCGGCCTCGGCGGGCCGCAGCGTTGCGCATGTTTTCGGGTGAGCGCCTCAGGCGGCCTTGCGTTCCGCAGCCGCATCGATTGCGATGGTCACCAGATGCTCGGTCGCATGGGCGCCATCGAAATGCGCTTCGCGCTCGTAATGCGGGGCGTGGCTCAGATCGCCACCCAGTCGGCGTGCAAAGCTGCGGAACAGACCCCACGACGCTTCGTTGTCGCGGGTGATCGTGGTCTCCATCTGGCGCACGCGCGCACACGCGGGGCGGTCAAGCAGAGCGTTCAGCATGTGCCGACCCAGCCCAGTGCCGCGCATGGACGCGCAGACCGCCACCTGCCAGACGAAAACTGTGTCGTCACGGCCCGGGGGAACATGCCCCGAGACCCAGCCGACGACCTTGCCGTCGTGTTCGGCCAGCACACATGTGTCGCCGAAATGGTCGCACTGCACGATGTTCATGTACATCGAGTTCTCGTCCAGCGGCTTGCACCGCGCAACCAGTTCCCAGACATCCGATCCATCAGACTTGGTCGGCTTGCGCAGGCGCAGACGCCCCTTTGGTGTTTCGATTATCTTGCGAATTTGGCCGCTCATAAGCATGGTGTCCCGTGTTTTTCATTCGTTTGACTAAATATAGGGATCGCCCGCATCATTGCAACCCGAGCCAGATATTCGCCCCGGTTGACGATTTTTCGCCAATATATCAAACAAATGCCCGGACAGATCCGCCAATATCACGGGCAGTTTGAGAAAATTTGTTTTCATTGACTAATTATTATTCTATCGAAGATGTTCGACGCTGGGACGGCAGAACGCCAAGCGCCGGGTCCTGCCCGACAAGATGCACGCGTTGCGGTACAATCCCATGCAGCGAGCCCTTGCTTTTCTCGCGCGCGACGATCAATCTGGCGCACGAAAAACAGGACTGACCGTGAAGAACCGCGCCGATTCCACCCTGATCGCCCTGCGCCGCGTGTTGCGCGCCATCGAAACCAACGACCGGGCCATTGCCCGGTCTTCGGGTCTGTCGAATGCGCAGATGCTGGTGCTGCACGCCCTTGCCGACGAAGGGCAGGAAATGCCGCGTGACATCGCGCGGCGGCTGGGCGTCTCGCAGGCGACGGTCAGCGCGCTGATCGACAGGCTGGAAGCGCGCGCGCTGGTCCGGCGCGAACGCCGTCAGTCCGACCGCCGCATGGTCTGGGTGATCCTGACCGACGCCGGGCGCGCGTTGCTGGCGGCCTCTCCCGATCCGCTGCATGACCGGTTCATTCGCGGCTTCGATACACTGGCGGATTGGGAACAGGCGATGCTGGTCGCTGCGACCGAACGGATCGGGCAACTGTTCGGCGCCAGCGGCATCGATCCCCTGCCAGAGGTCGAGGCCGAGACCCGCAAACCCGCCTGACCGGTCGCGTACGGTGTCGCGTACGGTTCAGGCCGCGCGCGGGGGTTTACACGCGCGCAGACTTTCCTAGATACAGATACACACCCAGTAACGGAGAGATCCGATGCCGCAACCGGACTCGCGACAGCCCGAAACCGCGCACCGCGCGCCAAAGATCAAGGCGCTCGATCCTGTCTGGCAGCGCATTCAGGACGAAGCGCGCGCCGCCATCATCGACGAACCGCTTTTGGGTGGGATGCTGCATTCCTCGATCCTGCACCATGCAACGTTCGAACGCGCACTGGCATTCCGCTTCTCGCTCAAGCTTGCCTCGGGCGAAATGAGCGAACAGATCCTGCGCGAAATCGCCGACGAGGCGATGGCCGAGGATGCTTCCATCGGCGCGGCCGCGCGTGCCGACCTGGTGGCCACATACGAACGCGACCCCGCCTGCGCGCGCTTTCTGCAGCCGCTGATGTATTTCAAGGGGTATCAGGCGTTGCAGGCCTTTCGGATCGCGCATTGGCTGCACATCAACGGGCGCAAGGATTTCGCGTCCTTCGTGCAGATGCGCGTGTCAGAGGTGTTCGGCGTCGATATCCACCCCGGCGCGCGTATGGGGCGCGGGATCATGATCGACCACGCGCATTCCATTGTCATCGGCGAAACCGCAGTGGTGGGGGATAACGTGTCGATGCTGCATTCGGTCACGCTGGGCGGCACCGGCAAGGAAGACGGGGACCGCCACCCCAAGATCGGCGATGGCGTTCTGATCGGCGCCGGCGCCAAGGTGCTGGGCAACATCCGCATCGGCAACTGCTCGCGCATCGCCGCCGGCTCGGTCGTGCTGGAAGACGTGCCACCCAAAACCACGGTGGCGGGCGTGCCGGCCCGGATCGTGGGCGAAGCAGGT